>CALBET010000184.1 GCA_937888665.1 uncultured Acidobacteriota bacterium | reverse complement strand
CCGACGACGAGTACTTCGCGCGGATCGACGATCAGAGCCTCTGGCAGTACGGCTATCGCCCGAGCTGTTCGTGCGAGGAACAGCGCGCGGATTCCCACCGGATGTGGCTCGCCGGGCCGTCCGCAAGATTGAGTATGTGGACCTCGCCGTCCGGTTGAGTGACTTGAAGACACCGCCTGGGAACCGGCTCCACGCGCTCCGGGGCAACCGGCAGGGCCAACATGCTATAGCCGTCAACGACCAGTGGCGGATCTGCTTCCGCTTCGTCGCTGGCGATGCGTTCGACGTCGAGGTCTGCGACTATCACTGACCGTGAGGCACACGATGAGCATACCCAACACGCGCCAACTGAAGCGTCGGCCGACCCACCCAGGTGAGATGTTGCGGGAGGACTTCCTCCCCGACTATGGTCTGAGGGTGGCGAGCTTGGCGGAGGCTGTCGGGGTGTCCCGCCAGTCGATCAATGAGTTGCTGCGTGCCCGGCGTGCCGTCAGCCCGGAGATGGCCCTGCGCCTGTCCCGATTGTTCGGTAATTCGGCGGAATTCTGGCTGAACGCGCAGCGCGCTGTCGATCTCTGGGATGCAGCACAAGCCATCAAAGATGAGGTCGTCCGTATCAAACCGTTACAGGTCGCATAACCATGAGCATCGACGAACTCGAAGCTGAAGTGCTGAAGCTGGAGCCGCCAGAGCGGGCGCGCTTGGCCGAGAGACTCCTTGCCAGTCTTGAGGGGCTTTCCGAGGATGAGAACACGCGTCTCTGGGCGGAGGAAGCTGCTCGTCGAGACGCTGAATGGGACCGCACTGTGACGACTGGTCGACCGGCAGAGGAGGTGTTCCGAGACACCCGAGCTCGGCTGAAGTGACACAAACCGCGCTGTTCCACCGATTGGCGGAACGTGAGTTCACAGAAGCAGCTGAGTACTTCGACCGGCGAAGTCTTGGGGCTCGGTGCTGCGTTCATTTCCGAGGTCGAACGGTGCGTCCAGGCGCTTCCCCTACAGCGTGCTGTACTCGATCAAGCCAGATCACATTCGTGTGCTGTCCGTCATGCACGCCAAACGGCGGCCGGCGTATTGGGTCGACCGGGAATGGGGCGGGCTAACAACCGCTTGCAGCCGACCGCGCCACGGATGACACTCAGGCCCCGCGGCTGAAGTGGCAACGTTGGGCGGACACTATTGGGTGCACGACCACGCATCGCTCGTGGAAGATTTCCGTGGCCTAGCCGAGAGACGTCGAAGCGAGCCTGAAAGGAAAGCTGGTGCTGACAATCCCAGCCGACGATGTGCGAGCGATAGCGCTCGTGAGGGCGATTCAGAGCGGAGATCCTGAATCCCTACGACGTCAACTTCGTGAGGCGCCGGATCTAGCCGCGGCGAGAATCGTCGACGACCGCGGGGTGTCGCGAACGTTGCTACACGTGGTTGCAGACTGGCCTGGTCACTTTCCGCACGGCCCCAGTATCGTCGCAACCCTGATTGCTGCTGGGGCAGACGCCAACGCAGCCGTGCTGCACCGGGAGCCGACCGGGTCCCCCGAAACAGCGTTGCACTGGGCGGCCAGCACCGACGACGTTGACGTACTCGACGCGCTGTTGGACGGTGGGGCAGACCTTGAGGCCCCCGGTGCCGTCTTCACCGGTGGTCCACCGATGTCGGACGCAGTGGTGTTTGCCCAGTGGCGCTCCGCACGGAGGCTCCTTGAACGGGGGGCCACGACGACCCTTTGGCAGGCGGCAGCTCTGGGTCTCCTGAACGATGTGCAGCGACTCAGTTCGCAGACACCCGCCCCGGCAGGGGGCCAAATCACAAATGCTTTCTGGCACGCCTGTCGCGGTGGACAGCGAGAAGTTGCGGCGTATCTTCTCAGTCGTGGCGCCGACCGGAACTGGGTCGGACACGACCGCAAGACGCCGCTTGACGCCGCGCATGAAAGCGGTGCTGGTGACTTGGTCGAGTGGCTGCGTGCCAGCGGGGCGAAGAAGGCCGACGAGCTCCGGTAACGGCCGGTCACGGAAGCCAGAGCCGCCCAACACGCGTTGCACCAGACGGCCGCACACGACCAACTTGCATGTCTGGACCAATGTGCAGACACTATGAGCGTGGACTTTGAATGGGACCGTCGGAAAGCCACGACGGATCAACGGAAACACGGTGTCGACTTCGCCGATGCGCCGGACGTGAATGAGTCATGGAGATCCACTACCTCGAAATCGTGACCAAGGACCTCGACGCTGTGTGCGCCGCGTACGCCGCAGCGAATGGGGCGCAGTTCGGTGAGCCGGACGCCGGGCTCGGTAACGCACGGACGGCCGCGCTGCCGGGAGGCGGGCTGGTGGGGGTGCGGGCGCCCATGCACGAGGCAGAGGAGCCGGTCGTGCGGCCCTACTGGCTGGTGGATGACATCGAGGGGGCCGTCGCCGCGGCGGTGGAGGCTGGCGGCGAGGTCGCCCACCCGCCGATGGAGATTCCCGGCCGCGGCACGTTCGCCATCTACATCCAGGGTGGCATCCACCACGGCCTGTGGCAATCGTAGGCGTGCCGGCCCGTGAAGCCGCAAGGGTTGCCTTCAACGTTCACGTGCACCGTCAACTCGGCGCCCTTGAAGGGGCTTGCTCCGCTGGTGCGTAGGGCGTTTTGTCGGACGGCTAGTCTAGGTCGCGGGATCCTGGAAGCCGCAGGTGGCGTGGCTGCCGTCGCAGAACGGAATCGACCCCGAGGCCCCACACCGGCACAGGGTGCACTTGGTGCCCGACGCGCCATCCGCTCGCTGGATGCCAACGATGTCCGCCGGGCCGCTCACCGCCAGTGGTCCGTGGGGTTGCACGGTGATCGAGGTGGGCGTCGGCCGCTCCGTCGGTGTTTCACCCTCAATGGAGTAACTCAACGCGCCTGACGGGCAGGACCGGACGGTGTCGATGACGGCCTCCGCCTCGGCGTTGTCTGGCTGAATCCAGGGCTGCGCGTTCATATCAAAGACCGCGGGCAGTCCGGTCACGCAGGCGGCGGCATGCGCGCAGATGGCGCGGTTATAGCTGACCGTGAGCTCCTGGCTCCGGTAGAGTCGGGTCTTCGATGTCGCCACGTGTGGCGCCGTTGCCCCGGTGAACTCATGCGCGGAGTGCGCGCCGTCGCAAAACGGCTTGTTCGCCGACTGGCCACACCGGCACAGTGCCATCCGTGGCTGGGGCGGAACCGGCTGCCCGTCGGCGCCGGTCAGTCCGGAGACGCCCTCCACGATGTACGGCCCGCCGGGGGCGACAGTGATGCGGGTGCGTGCGGTCTCGTCTGCCATGTCCCCACTATACTCGTACCGGCGAGCCCCACCGGATCCAGACCCACACGTGTCGCAAACACCTGTAAACGTTGGTCTTTCAGGCGCGTATGGATAAGATAGAGCTTCGTCTCGGTCAGCCTGAGGACCCCCAATTCTCGCGAAGTAAGGAGAACCCACGTGAAGATCTCCCATCACACTGGTTTTGCGGTGGTGGCGTTGGCGTCACTGTTGATGCTGACCTCAGCGCCGGCCGTCGCCCAGGACGATAACGGCGGCTGGACCCACTGGGGCGCCGACGCCTCGAGTAGCCGCTATGCGCCGTTCGACCAGATCAACGCCGACAACTTCGAGAATCTCGAAGTGGCATGGACCTGGCGTGGTGACAACTTCGGTCCGCATGTCTACGACATCATGCGGTCCACCCCCATCTACGCCAATGGCACCCTCTATTCCGTGGCGGGCGAGCGGCGCACCGTGGTCGCCATGGACCCGGCGACGGGCGAGACCCTCTGGACGTTCCGTGAGCCGTCCACCAAGCGGTGGGAAGATTCGATGCGGAAGAGCTACGGCAAGGGCGTGGCCTACGAAGTGGTGAACGGCAAGGGACGTATTTACATCGTGTCCCCGGCATTCTTCCTGCACGCGCTGGACGCTGACACCGGTATCCCTATTGCCGGGTTCGGCGACAACGGCACCGTCGACCTGCTGGCCAACTTCGGGTACGCCTATCACCCGACCGACGGGCTGCCCCCCGAAGTCGGGTACATCACCAATTCCTCGCCCCCGATCGTGACCAATGGTGTGATCGTGGTCGGCAACAGTCACGAACAGGGCTACCAACAGACCCGCCGCGAGAACGTCCCCGGGCACGTGCTGGGGTACGACGCGACGAGTGGCGAGTTCCTGTGGAAGTTCAACGTCATCCCGCAGTCGGAGAGCGAGTTCGGCTTCGACACCTGGGAAAGCGATGCGTGGTCGTACACCGGCAACGTCTCCGCGTGGGCGCCGCTCTCGGCGGACGCAGAGCTGGGTCTCGTGTATGTCGCCACCGACCCCCCGACCAACGACTTCTGGGGTGGTTTCCACCCTGGGGACAACCTGTTTGCCACCACTATTCTGGCGCTCGACGCACGGACCGGCGAGCGTCGGTGGCATTTCCAGACGGTG
>CALBET010000183.1 GCA_937888665.1 uncultured Acidobacteriota bacterium | reverse complement strand
CCGCCATCGCGAATCGGGGCACGCTGCCGGCGCCGCCGCCGCGTCCGGCCCCTACCTCCGGCAGTCCGCCACCGCGCCCGGCGCCCGATCCGCGCTCCAGGGGCGGTGGCGACTGTCGCGCGAATGCCTATAACTGCGTCGACGCGCCGAATCCGCTGCCGGCGGCCGACACGGTCTGGTTGGAGGATATGACCTGGATGGATGTCCGGGACGCGATGGCCGCGGGTAAGACCACCGTCATCATCCCAACCGGGGGCATCGAACCGAACGGACCGTGGCTCGTGACCGGGAAGCACAACTATGTGCTGCGCGCGAACTGCGACGCCATTGCCAGGCAACTCGGCACCGCGGTCTGCGCGCCCGTCATCGAGCTGGTCCCCGAGGGCCAGATCGAGCCGCCGACCGGCCACATGCGTAGCCCCGGCACCCTGAGTCTGCGTGAGGAGACCTTCGAAGCGGTCCTCACGGACGTCGCGCACAGCCTGAAGGTGCACGGATTCGAGCACATCGTCTTCATCGGGGACAGCGGCGGCAACCAGAGCGGTATGGGGAACGTGGCGACCGCGCTGTCGACCACGTGGACAGGCGAGGATGCCCCCACCGTGCTTCACATCCCCGAGTACTACCGGGCGCCCGCCGGCACCCCTGTCGTGCTGACTGACCTAGGCGTCACCACCGCGTCGCCGGTGAGCGACGGCCTGCACGACAACCCCGCCATCACGTTGAATATGATGCTGAACGATCCAAAATCGGTACGATGGGCGGAGCGGGTGGCCACGGATCAGGCCAGCATCGACGGGGTCTCCATCGCCGACCTCCGGACATCACTCGCGCTCGCCGACAAGGTCGCCACGGCGCGCACAGCCCGCACCGCCGCGCTCATTCGCGAGCGAGTGGCAGCACACGCCAGGTAGAACGGAGCCACCCCGTTTTCGACGCCGCGGGTGCCAAGCCCCAGAGTTCACTTGAGTTGACTCTGGGGCGCAGGCCTTCAGGCCTGCGAGGCAAGGCTGAAGCCTTGCCCCACGGGTGTCGACACAACCGAGCTTCGCGCACGCGGGACGGCGGGTTGGCATCGCCGCGCCACAGGACCGACAATACCGCCATGGCGACACGTTACTGGTTGATGAAATGCGAGCCGAGCGCGTACAGCATCTCGGACCTCGCTCGGGACGGTGAGACCGCGTGGGAAGGCGTGCGGAACTTTCAAGCGCGCAACTTCATGCGCGATGACATGTCGATCGGGGACCCGGTCCTGTTCTACGCGTCGAACGCCGACCCGTCTGGCGTATCAGGTCTCGCGACGATTGTGAAAACCAGCTACCCGGACCACCTCGCGTGGAAGCAGGGACACAAGTACTTCGACGCCAGGAGCACCAAGGCGGCGCCGACCTGGTTCATGGTGAATCTTGGATTCGTCGAAGCGTTCGCGGCCACTGTGCCACTGGCGATGCTGAAGGCCACCAAGGGCCTCGAAGACATGAAGGTGGTGCAGAAGGGCAGCCGCCTCTCGGTGCAACCGGTCACCAAGAAGGAATACGACATCGTCGTCCGGCTTGGTCGAAAAACGGCGAAGAGCACCCCGTAGGGTTGTCCGGCGCCGGGTCTCCCCGGCGCCGGCGCCATTACTGTTCGTCGTTGGTCGGGGCGCCGATCGCCTTGAGCACCTCTCGGGTCAGGCTCCACCGGTCAAACCCCTGCCGGCCATAATCGAGGCCGCGGCGCACGATCACCAGGTTGTGTGACGGGACGACAATCGTGAACTGCCCCCGGTTGCCAGACGTCGAATAGGCGTCTTTCGGCACGTCGTCCCGGTCTTCAGGCACGAGCCACCACTGGCCACCATACTGCCCACCGCGCCCCACGGTGGCGGGAGCCGGGGTCCGAACGAAGTCGATCCATGCCTCGGAGATCAGCCGTTCGCCGTTCCAGACGCCGTTCTGCAGATACAGCATGCCGAACCGGGCCAGGTCGCGCGCGTTGGTGTACACCTGGCTGCTGAGAATGAAATCGCCGAACCGGTCGGTGCTGACCAGCGTGTTCCGCATGCCGATCTTGTCTAGCAGCCGTCGACGCGGAAACTCGCGATACGTCTGCTCGTCACCCAGCACCTGCTTCATCTTGTAGACCGCGAGCAGGGTGTCGTAATTTTCGTAATCCCAGTTCGTGCCCGGCTCCCGGATCAGCGCCTGACGCAGGGCCCCGTTCACCGAACTCGCTCCCGCCCAGTACGACATGCCGGACCCGGTCGCGTACTCGAGGCCGCCGTTGTCGATGGTGTCGAGTCCGCTCGACATATTCAGCACATGCCGAAGGGTGATGGCGTTTCGCGGGTCCGATTCCGACGCGCGGGCACGAGGCAGCCACTCGAGTCCAAGGGGCTCGTCGAGGTGCATCGTGCCCTCGTCGACGAGCATCCCGATCAGGGTCACCGCGAGGCTCTTGGCGGTCGACCACGTCCGGGTCCGGGTGGTCATGTCCATGCCCGGCGCGTACCGCTCGTGCACGACCTGTCCGTTGTGGACGACCATCATGCTCAGCGTGACCTGCTCCGGCGACTCGCGATCAAACGCCCAGTCGGACGCGGCCTGCAGCGCGGCCGCGTCGACGCTGCCCGGCAGCGACGTGTCGTCGATGAGGTCGCCGTCGGGCCAGGCGATGGTCGACGCGTCACCAGGCGGATAGGGCAATGCCAGCTGCGGCAATCGTTCGATGTCCTCGAACGTCTGATCTGGCGCGAGAATCACACACCCGACTCCCTCGCGGAACGCGGCGCGCATGACCGGGACACCGTCGTCGGCGCCGATGGCCACAGCCTTCCGGGTCTCGTTGATCACATAGTCGCCCCCGCTCGGCGTGCCGACCGGCTCGGGCAGGAAGGCCAGCTCCTGGGCAAAGACGTTCTCGATGGTCCGACCACCCGTGAACAGCCCGTTGCACAGAAAGACCGCCTGCTGGCCACGGCGGATCATGTC
>CALBET010000182.1 GCA_937888665.1 uncultured Acidobacteriota bacterium | reverse complement strand
GCCCCGGAGGACAGGGCGATGTGTCCGTGGTCGGTGACCTCCTGATCATGTCGGTCGAGGAGACCCGCGGACGACGCGATTGTGGGTTACAGGGGGTCGCGGAGCCGGTGAGCGAGGCGCGGTTCCGCGGGATTCGGGTCTTCGATATCAGCGATCTGCGGTTGCCGAAGCAGGTCGCCGCGGTGCAGACCTGCCGTGGCTCGCACACCCACACGCTGGTGACGGATCCAGATGACAACGGCAACATCTACGTGTACGGGTCGGGGACCAGCTCCGTCCGCCCCGGGGAGGAGCTCGAAGGCTGCTCAGACGGCGCTCCTGGCGAGAACCCGGAAACCGCACTCTTTCGCATCGACGTCGTCGAGATTCCGCTGACCCGCCCCGACGAGGCCCGCATTGTCAGTCGCCCGTACGTCTTCCGGGATACGGAGTCCGGGGCCATCGCGGGGCTGTGGCAGGGTGGCGACCACGGGCCCGGGACGCAGAGCACGCGGCAGACGAACCAGTGCCACGACATCACCGCGTATCCGGAGATCGGGCTGGCCGCGGGTGCCTGCTCTGGCAACGGCATCCTGCTCGACATCTCTGACCCGGTGAATCCGGTCCGGCTCGACGAGGTGGTCGACCCGGGTTTTGCCTATTGGCACTCGGCGACGTTCAACAATGACGGCACGAAGGTGATCTTCACCGACGAATGGGGTGGCGGCGGACGAGCCCGGTGTCGCGCGTCTGACCCCAGGGAGTGGGGCGCGGACGCCATCTTCGACATTGTCGACGGCACGCTGCAGTTCCGCAGCCACTACAAGCTGCCCGCGCCCCAAACCGAGCAGGAGAACTGCGTCGCACACAACGGCTCCCTCGTTCCGGTGCCGGGCCGCGACATCCTGGTTCAGGCGTGGTACCAGGGGGGCATTTCCGTCATCGACTTCACCGATTCCTCGAATCCGGTCGAGATTGCCTTCTTCGACCGCGGTCCCCTGGACCCAGAGAAACTCGTCTTGGCCGGCTACTGGTCCGCGTATTGGTACCGGGGCTTTGTCTACGGTACCGAGATTGCCCGCGGTCTCGATGTGCTGGAACTGCTGCCGAGCGAGTATCTGACGCGCAATGAGCTCGCCGCCGCGTCACAGGTGGCCCCCGACACGTTCAACGCGCAGCAGCAGCGGCGCATCGACTGGTCACCGCGCCCGGTGATCGCACGTGCCTACCTCGACCAACTCGGCCGGAGCGACACCCTCGCCCTGGACCGCAGAAACGCCGTAGCAGACCTGCTCGATCGCGTCGAGCAGGTACTGGAAGAGGGGACTCGCACCGACCCTGCCGTTGCCGCGCAGCTTGACTCGGCCGCCGAGGCGCTCGAGCGCGACGGCACGACGGCGAGCGGCGCGAACCAGCGGCGACTCCGCTCGCTGGCCAACACCCTGACAGGTCTGGCCGAACGCCTTCGATGACGTCACTCGTACCAGCCACGCGAGCCCATGCAAGCGGCGAGATCACCCTTTGACCAGATAGCCCTTTTTCGAGAGCACGTCGCGGACGCGGTCCCGGAGTTCGCCTTGCACTTCGACGCCGTCGCCGTCATCCACGACCGCCCCGCCCGTGCCACACGCCCGTTTCAACTCGCCGCACAGCGATTTCAGGAACGCGGCGTTCCGCGGAAGGCCGTAGACGACGGTCACGGTCTTTCCCCCACGACCTTTCTTTTCCACCCGCAGCTTCGCGACGATACGTGCGGGGACCGGATCGTCGGCGACGCGCCGACCACTGCATTGGCAGTTGCCCCGCGGCCAGCCGCAGCCAGGGCAGGCACCGCCGGTATTGGTCGAGTAGACGAGGCGCGTGTTGCTCCTGGCGCTCACCGCGCCATCATGCGCGACTGGTCGGTTGTCGACAAGCCATTTCCTGACCGATGTAATATTGTTACGCTACGTTGGGCGACGGGAGATCACCGGCCGGCACACAGATAAGGAGAATTCACATGACCGCGACACCATGGGCCCTCCAGGGTCAGGGCTACGAGTTTTGCAATTGCGACTTCGGGTGTGGGTGCAACTTCGGCGGATTTCCCAACTCGAAGGACGGCAGCTGCCGCGCCCTCGTCGGGGTGCAGATCAACAACGGATCCTGTGGCGGTGTCGATCTGTCCGGCGTGACGTGCGCCGCGATCGTTGACTGGCCCAAGGCCATACATGAAGGCGGAGGCAAGGCCGTATTCGTGGTCGAGCCGACGACGACGGACGAACAGGCCGCGGCGCTGGGTCAAATCTTCACGGGTCAGCTCGGCGGCATGCCGTGGGAACTGCTCGGTCCATCGTTTGAAGTGGTCGGGATGGAAAAGGCGGCCATCACCATCACCGGCAGCGGCCCCAAGAGCACCATCACGATCGACGGAATCGCCGAGGCTCGAGGCGACACCCTCAAGAATCCGGTGACCGGCGAGGACCATCTCGCCGAGGTGCACCTGCCTACCGGCTTTATCTGGACCAAGGGTGAGTGCGGCACCGGTACATTCAACGCCGCGGCCGCCGGCGTCTCGGTCGGCTCGGAGAACACCAACTGGATCCTCTACGGATTCGATTGGTCCAACGCCGCGTAGCGACAGGCCCGAGTATCGCGGGCTGCTAGACATCGACTCGATCGCACGTTCCTCCGTGGCTTCGAACACGACCTTGGAGACCCTCTTGCGGCGAGACCGGGTGATCGTCACCGCGGGCCTCGTCGGGGTGGCGGCGCTCGGCTGGGCGTACATGCTGTATCTGGCTCGGGGCATGGCCGTCATGGACATGGGTACCGACATGGCCATGCCGCAGATGCAGGCGTGGGGCGTGGTCGACCTGACGCTGCTGTTCGTGATGTGGGCCGTCATGATGGTGGCGATGATGGTGCCGTCGGCCTCCCCGCTCATTCTGATGCTGGCGGCCGCCAACCGAAAGCGCCGCGAGCGCGAAGACCCCCTGGTTCCGACCGGTCTCTTTCTCGGGGGATATCTGCTGGTCTGGACGGCGTTCAGCGCCGTCGCGACCGCCGCCCAGTGGGGGTTGCACGCAACCGCCATGCTCTCACCAGCCATGGTCGGCACCAGCCCGGTGCTGGGTGGACTGCTGTTGACGTTGGCCGGCGTCTTTCAGTTCACGTCGCTCAAGCGGGCGTGTCTCTCACACTGCCGCTCACCGCTGGGGTTCGTCATGAGTCACTGGCGCGACGGCCGCGGCGGCGCCGTGCGTATGGGGCTCGAGCACGGGCTCTACTGCGTGGGGTGCTGCTGGATCCTGATGGCCTTGTTGTTCGTCGCCGGGGTCATGAATCTGGTCTGGGTGGCCGCGATCAGCCTGTTCGTGCTGGCGGAGAAGGTACTGCCCCGCGGCGACCTGGTGGGCAAACTTGGCGGCGTGGTGCTCCTGGTGGCCGGACTGGTCATGCTGAGGTAGTAGAGCGTCTGGGAGTCATATACTCTGATGGTCATGACACAGTCGCCGTCGACCGATCGCTCACGCGGCAAACGCACGGTCCGGTGGAGTCTCGCCGCCATGCTCCTCCTCGCCGGCGCCGGACCATGGGCGCCGGACGCGACAGCACAAGTGCAGGCAACGGCTCGGCCTGGCGCCACGCCGCCCTGGACCAAAGGTATCTTGCCCATCTCGCCGGAGAGCTATTACCACGCCATCGAGTGCGGCGCCCAGGGCGGGGACGACCCGCCGTGTGTGTTCTGGGACACGGGGCTCTGCCAGAACGACGACTTCACGCTCGCCGCCTACAGCGCCTACAAACAGGTGGCCTACGAGGTCTGGGTCGCGGTGCGGAAAGGACAGCCGGCCCCACAGCCAGATTTCCAGGCGGCCCGACGTACCCGTGTCACCATCAGCGCAACACCGATCGCTGGCTCCAACAACCCGCTCACCGATCTCGTCCTCACCCGCGGCGGCAAGCCCGCCCTCTCCGTCGATCGAGCCGTGCGGGACGGGAGCGGCCGCGCGACCTACGACTATCCCGCCTGGGCCCCGACCGCCGCCATCACCCTCGACCTGGTGGGCGAGACACGCACGATCTCCTGCGTCATCGAACCCGCCGTCCTCCAGCAGTTTCGCTGAGCACACGTCGTCTGGCGACCGCACCATGGGAGCGTCACGCTCCAGATCTACATCAAGAACGCGAATGGGCGCGCTACGAGCGAGGCCGGCGCGGCGCCGTGGCGCTTGTGCGGTTCGGCCGATAGCCGGCGCCAGATTCGTGCCGCGACTGCCGCTTGCTGGGCTTCCCCCGCTCCACGCCAGGGACGGTGTGGACATACTCGCCGGCAAACTGAGCGTTGGCCTGTTCTCGCCGGCGCGCGACCGCTTCGCGAGGCGGTGTTGAGGGAATCAACGCATCGCAGCCGCTGCCGATCAGGTCGCGTCGGCCGGCCTTCAACAGCGCTCGCCGGACCTCCACGTAGTTCTCGGGCTTGAAGAACTGCATCAACGCCCGTTGCAGCTTGCGGTCGCGCAGGTGTTTCGCGACGAAGACCGGCTTCTTCGTAAAGGGATCGATGCCCGTGTGATACATGGCGGTCGCCACGTCAAACGGGGCCGGGATGAAGTCCTGGACCTGGTCTGGCCGGTAGCCGCCTCGTTTCAGAAAGACCGCGAGGTCAATCATCGCGTTGAGGTCGCTCCCCGGGTGGCTGGCGATGAAGTACGGCACGATGTACTGCCGCTTGCCCGCTTTCTTCGATTCGGCCACGAACGTGCTCGCGAACTGCTCGAAGTCGTCTCCCGAGG
>CALBET010000181.1 GCA_937888665.1 uncultured Acidobacteriota bacterium | reverse complement strand
TTCGTCACATGGATGGCATCGCGCGGCCATGGATGAGGCAGCCCCAACCGTGGTCGTGATGGCCCGATCGCCGCTCGGCCGGCGCGCTCCGAAGAGCCGATTGGCCGGGGTGCTCAGGGACGAAGCCGACCGACGTCGCCTCTACGCGGCATTTCTCGAAGACGTGGTGTCGGCCTGTACATCGGTCGAAGGCGCCGTCCTCCGCGTCGCCTATACCCTCGACGGTGGCACGGCGGGATTCAAGGCCGTGGGCGTGGCGCCTGACCAGCTGTTGCCGCAGCGTGGCGACACCCTGGGGGACCGAGAACGCGGGGTGTTCGAAGATCTGTTTGGGCGGGGATTCTCGCCGGTCGTGATGATCGGGTCCGATCTCCCAACGCTTCCCGTGACCCGGATAGAGGACGCCCTGGGGCGCCTGCACGCAGGCCACGACCGGGCCGTGTTGGGTCCTTCCGAGGACGGCGGCTACTACTTGATTGGACTGTGTCGACAACCGACCGGCGCCGCGGTGCCGGATCTGTTCAGCAACATCCGCTGGAGCACGGCGTGGACGCACGCCGATACGGTGTCGGCGGCCGAACGGTGCGGTCTTCGGGTGGAGCGGCTTGCCCCCTGGTACGACATCGACGATGCGGCCGGACTCGCGCGACTGCGAGAAGAACTGGCGACCGAGGCGGGAGCCCGCCGGGCACCAGCGACAAAACGCGCGCTGGAAGAGATACTCTAGAGCCACGCCTGGTTTTCCTGGCGCAGCGTTCGCCTGGCAAGGCGCGAGGAGGGAGCAGCCAGGCGGGCTGGGACCGACGAAGCAACGCCGTCCAGGCGGGCGCTGCGCCAGGAAAACCTAGACTTCTCGGCGGCCTTCCATGGCCTTGAGCATCGTGATTTCGTCGGCATATTCCAGGTCGCTGCCGACGGGCACCCCCATCGCAATGCGGGTGCACCGCACTCCGAGCGGTTTGAGCAGCTTCGCCAGGTAGATGGCGGTGGCCTCTCCCTCGACGTTGGGGTTGGTGGCCAGAATCACCTCGGTCACCCCATCCAGGCTCACCCGCCGCAGCAGGCTCGTGATGTGCAGTTCGTCCGGTCCCACGCCCTTCAGCGGAGACAGGGCGCCCATCAGCACATGGTAGGCGCCTTTGAAATCGCCGGTCCTCTCGATGGCGGCGACGTTGTGCGGATCCTCGACCACGCAGATGGTGCGACGATCTCGACCTTCGTCGGTGCAATAGAAGCAGGGATCGCGATCGGTGATGTTGGAGCACACCGAGCAGTACGTGATCTGCTCCTTCACGTCGCGGAGCGCATCGCAGAGACGGTCCACCTCTTCGCGGGGTTGTTTCAGCAGATGAAACGCCAGGCGCTGCGCGCTCTTGGCGCCGATACTCGGCAGCTTCTGCAACTCCGCGGTCAGCCGAACCAGCGGCTCAATCTGAATCATGTCAGTCCGGGAATATTCAACCCGCCCATCATGCCGCCCATCTGCTGAGACATGAGTTCGTCCGCGCGCCGCTGCGCTTCGGCGATGGCCGCCACGATGAGGTCTTGCAGCATCTCCACGTCTTCGGCCGAGACCACCTCAGGATCGATCGTCAGACCCTGGACTTCCTTCACGCCGTTCATGGTCACCGTGACCATCCCGCCGCCGGCGGTCCCCTCGACCGTGGTCTCGCGCAGCCGTTGTTGCAGCTTTTCCTGCATCTCCTGCGCCTGGCGCATCATCTTTTGAATGTCCATGCCTTCGTCTCACTCAGCGTGCTTAGAGCTCCTCAACGTCCTTGATCTCGGCCGGCAACACCTCAAGCATGTTCTGCACGGCCTCGTCGCCCATCGCTTGTGACAACAGATCGTCGGCGGGCGCGTCGACGACGGGTCGGTTCAGTAGCCGCTTCGGTGTCTGCGACGTTGGGCCGCCCAGCACCGGACTGTCGAGCACCGGCGTACCCAGCACTGGCTTCGCCACCGCGGGCTGTGGTGCGACAGGCGACACGGGCCAGTCGAACGGTTCGTCTTGCAACAGGTCCAGATCGCCAGGCGGCTCGGACGGCGGAGGCGGCTCCGATGGGGAGTCCAGTGTCGCCTGCCGAGGATCGACAACCGGAGG
>CALBET010000180.1 GCA_937888665.1 uncultured Acidobacteriota bacterium | reverse complement strand
CATGGAGCGAATGAGCTTGAGCACCGAGTTCAGAAGACCTTCGGTCTGTCGCCAATTCCGGACCTTGTACTTGGTCTTGTAGTTGGGATGCACCTTCGACTTCATGCTCGTCACCAGGCCCTCTCGATCTACGCTCCTCCTATCTCGCACCCGAGTGCTGAGCGGCCAGGGTGCACGTTCCGTGGAGCGATGCACCAACGCCCGACACATCTCAAACGTGCTTAATGCGGGCTATCCTCTGGGCTGGGGAGCAATGCGAAGAGGATAGCGCCAGCGCATTCTCAACCAAACGTGTCATTTAGGATCGATTGATGGCGGATCGCCTCAGATTCGCATTCGCCCCCGATGGGCCGCGCCAGCCAATCCCCGTCGGGTGTGGGCAAAATGACGGACCAAATGCCGAACGCCAGGCAGCGTCCCTACGGTAATATGCCCGATGGGGGTGTCTTTGCGTACCAGCACGATTCGGGCAGCAGCGTCTTCGCTATCGTTGGTTTCGTGTTTGGCTGTGGGCCCGGCGCCGAGGTCGAGCCCGATGAACAACCCGACCCCGGTGTCGACGGACAGGTTTGGTGGGCGTATCCGCCCAGCGAAGTGGCCCTCATCGCCCTGATTGATGCGCAAAGAGCGCCAACGGATGTCGAGATTACGGGCCTGTCGATTACCTACGGCGGATACCAGACCGTGGCGTACGGGGAGGGTGCTCTCCCGAGCGAAGCAGAGCTACGCGGCGATCTCGTGTCTTCACTGACCACCATGGCAACAAGGACGCGAGCGGCGGATGTCGAGCTGACCACGCCCATTGAAGGCCAAGTCGACGCGGCAGCCACAGGTGTGCTCGGGCTGAACGCCGTCCGCATGAACGGTACGGCGGACGAAGTTTCGCGATTCGTCGATATCTGGGGACCGGGCTCCGCCCTGTCGTCTAGACCAGAAGAGCCGCCTGCAGATTCCAGTACGAGGCGCATCCGCAACAGCGGCGCGGTCACCGATTGGCACCCAGCTGGGGGCACGGTGCATTGGTGGTGGGACACCGAGGAACCGGGGGTGTTTCTTACGTTCTGGTTCGATCAGCGCGCATTGAACCACTACAGCGAGACACATGACGCATTCGAGATGCAGGCGAACTTTCAGAGCGCCTGCTTCAAGAAGCGAACCGGCTGGAAGAACCTTCTGCACCAGTCACTCAACTTTCCGAACGAGAATGGCTACGCCGATACGCCGGCTCTCGATGGGGCCTTCGACGGCGAATTCAACATGGCAGGCGGTACGACTCGCGCAGATCAACTCACTGCCTGGGAACCCTACTGGATCTGGCTTCCAGTCGCGAAAAAGAACGGATGCGACATCGATGACGACGACGACGCCAACATCTGGATCTACTCCCAACCTTCGGTAGTAGGCAAGGATGCCAATCCTGAGTCCTTGAGCCACCTTGGAGTTCCAGGACTTCACGTCTGCAGCGCTGGCCGTCATGGCGGATAGTTTAGTTCCAACCTTGGCTTCCAGACTATTCTGCAGTAAGGTCACAATTCTCTCCACAGTTAAACCTGTGTTTTCATCCAAATAAATTCAGTGAAATTTATTTGCCCCATTGACGGCGTTGCTCGGTGATCTGAAAAGGTCCAAATAATAGAAACGGACAATCGATTTTCCGTTTCTCCGGGACCCGTTGGTTCCGAACATCTACAGCTTACTCTGCGAGCCGGTTCAGCGCATCGTCCAGTTGGCTCCGAAGTCCCGCCACGGCGTCGGCCTCCAGCTCGTCGCGCCGTGCCACCAGCTCGTCGACCACCTCCAGCACCCCGCGCATGCGTTGGGCGCCACTGCGCAGCAGCTTCTCCACCGGCGCCACCTCGGGAGCCTCCTGCAGCAACTCTCGGACCAGGGCGTGCACTTGCTGGGCAGCCATGCGCTCCAGCTGGGGCTCCTCCTCAGAGCCCGGCGTCGGCAGCTTCTTGAGGACCTTCGGAGGCAACCTGAGCAGCGCGTACAGCTTCGTGGGACCCAGGGACTTCAAGCGAACGAACGCGCTCGACTGTTCTGTGGCCCAGGTGGCCAGCCGCATGTAGT
>CALBET010000179.1 GCA_937888665.1 uncultured Acidobacteriota bacterium | reverse complement strand
GAAGGTCTGGCCATCTCCAGCACCGAAATCGAAAATGTGTCCACCGGGTGGCACGTGGTTTTCGATGGCGCGCCGGAGCAGCGGGATGAACAGATCACGCTGGTCGGTTCCCATCATCAGGACTCGCCCCAGCGGATCGGGCCTGAGCACCCGCGAAAAGGCGTTTAGATACTGCCGATGTGGGTCCAGCCCCTCGAACTCGTTGCAGACGATCTCCAGGGCCTCCTCCAGCCGAGGCGATAGCTCACGCGCGATCGTGGGATCGATCTGCTTGGGCATCGTTGTCTGCTCCCTGTCTGCGTGGATCAGAACCGAAACGCTGTTCAGCCCCCGAAGAAGCCGGAGGTGCGCTTGATCGCAGGCGGAAGCCACGTGCCGTCGGACGCCGCCTGCGCGGGCGCGTAGAGCCGCAAATAGACACTGAACCCGCCGTCAGGCGTCTGCAGCCAGTTGGTGTCGGCAACGCCTGGATCCTGCTGGCTCAGGATGACGTCGATCGAACCGTCCGGCTTGGTGATCAAGTCACCGTTGCTGTAGACGTTCAGGGTCGACGAGTCCACCAGTGTGCCGTCGCTGTTGTAGACCGTCAGTGACCAGAATCCGCCGTCGTCGATCGGCGGGGCCTCTCCCGGCGCGTAGTGAATGAGATAGGTCCTGTTGCCCTTCAGCGGCAGGTAGGTCGAGTCCAGCATGCCTGGGTAGTACAGCGCCTGGTCCGGGGTGTTGGCCACCAGACCGACGTACGCGACTCCGGCGCGGTAGAGGTAATCGGTGCCGAAGTCGCCGATATTCGGACGGGTGACGGCCCAGCCGTGATTCCTAATCGCCGACAGCGACTGGATCACGTCGGTCAAAGGGGGCAGCAGGAGTGCAGTCACCTGGGTCGCGATTGCCGCCGCCAACTGCGAGATGGGGCCGAGATGGTCCTGAACCTGCAGGGCCGTCGTCGGGTCGGTCGGATCCGGGCCGACACCGATCTTGGCCAGCTTGGCCAGTTCCGAGGCATACGTATCCGACGGATATGCCGGGTTCTGGGTCATCGCCGTGCTGATGGCGTTGAGCACGGAGATCGGCGACAGATACGCCGACGGCAGGACGGCGTTGTTCGTCGAGGTCGCCCCGGTGGGCGTGAGGGTCCACTGTTCCATCAGATCGATCACCTGCTGCTGGTCGGCCGTGGTGGCCTCAACCCGCCCGAGCAGAAGTTCGCTGGAGTAGTTGACGAGCACCTTCTCGGCACCCTCGACGTCGACGTCGTTCCCGATCCAGGTGATGGCGTATCTGCCCGGCCCCGAACCACCGATCGGGTTCGCCGCGGTGGGGTTGGACGAGATGTAGTTGTCGACGTTGATGTAGGGGTCGGTCAACTGGAAGCTGTAGTAGCGGTCCCCCATATCCGGGATCTCCAACACGACCGGTCCACCACTGAGGTCGAGCGAAGCCAACGAGTAGAGCACGTTGACGTTCGGGCGGGTTCCGCCGCCGATCGCCTTCCAGAACGGGGCCGCGTCGGCGCTGGCGAAGCTGGTGTTGAGGTTCATAGTGTTCAACGGACCCAGCAGTGACTGGACCCGCTGTACGGCCAGGATCGGATAGCCGTAGATGTAGGCCTTCGCGGCAATGATCGCCGCCTGCACCGGGCCCACCGGCAAGTTGAAGCCGCCGACTTGCGCGGCCGTTTCCGCGGAGACGGCCTTCGCCGACGTCCCTGGCGGTGCCGGAGCATCGGGCAATCCGGTCGCGACGTCCGTCGTCGCCCCCGGCTGTCGGGTCGGGGTGATCCATCCTCTGACGCCCTTGACCGACGCCCGGTCCAACAGCTCCTGATACAGCTGATCGGAGACGATGGGATTGCGGCTGAGCAGGAACCCGGTGCTGCCCGTGGGGTCGCTGACAATGGCCCAGCCGTCGGGGCCGTCGTAGTCGGGAGAGAGGTCGACGATCCAGTAATTGCCGGGCGGATTGGCCGAGGCTGGACCGAAGAACCTCACGTTGAGCTTGTTGTTGTCAGGGTCGACCGGCAAGGCCGAGCCGACGATGGTCGACTCGGGCCCGTTGTTGAAGAAGTAGTTGCCGGAGTTCTCGACCTTGATCGACCCGTCCGAATTGGGGCTGTACACCGCCTTGGTGTTCACCAGGCCGATTGAGAAGAACTGCTTGACGCTGCCGACCTCGTACCAGGTGCCGAGGTAGCGGTCGAGGTCGACGACCGGCGGGGGGCTGAGCACAACCGCGGCGGTATCGCCCATCACGATGTACTGATCGGGATCGCCGTAGATGCCGTTGCCGTCGGTCGGGCCCAGACCCTGGTACATGTCGTTGATCCAGCCCGTGGACAGCGTGTGGGTGGCCGCGGTGTTGCCCGGCGGGGAGAACTTTGTCACCAGCTGGGCGAAGAAGTCGATGATCGGGTTGCCGCCCAGCAGCGCGTCGGCATGCGAGCCCCGGGCCAGCGTGGCACCGACGAACTGGCCCGGGCGGGCATCCACCAGCTCGGTGGTGGTAGCCCCGAACAAGTTCCACAACTGGGGCGGCGCAGCCACCTGATAGACCGGAATGTAGGGGTCATTCAGGCTCTGCAGGGCATTGGGCACGACGCCGCCGAACGCGAAACCGTCGAACATCACCACCCCGCGCAGGCGGCGCTCGTCGGCCGGGTCGGACGCGTAATAGCCACCGACGGCCGTGGCGAAGCCACCGCCCGCGGATTGACCGGACAGCACGAAATCCTCCGGCAGCAACCCACCCAGGTAGCCGGCTGCGGTCGCGCTCGTGTTCAGCGCCGCCCGGTCCCCGAGGAACATGGTGGCCACGGCCTGCTGCATCTCGACGCCGTTGAGCCAGCAACCGGCGCAGCGCCACGGGAACGACGCCACGTTGGGTGCCACGACAATGCTGTTCGTGTCCTGCGACAGCGTCGTGGCCAGCGCGGAGACGAAGGACTTCTTGTTGAGGAAGCCGTGCTGCAGCCAGATCACGCCGGTCGCCGACACCGAACCGTCCGCTTGGGTCGGGAAGTACCAGTCCGCGGGTGTCGTGTAACCGTGACCAATCGGAATGGTCAGCTTCGCGTGGCCGGTCTGGACGCCGGTGACCGTGTCGGAACTGGCCGGGGTCGCCGCGGCCAGGGCCGACGTACTCGCGTCGGCCGGTTTCGGCGTCGCGGCGGTCTTAGGCTCGACCGCGTCTGATGCCGATGAAGCCGTCGAGTCGGTGACGACCGCGGCTGACGCAGCGACGGGAGATTGTTGCTGCGACGGCGTCACCGACTGCACTGCCGCCGCCGATGCTGCGGTTCGGCTCGACCTGTCATCCCGGCTGGATGAAGCCTCGGTCGTTTCAGCGGTGGCCGCCCCGTCGTCTTCGGCCGCCCCGTCGTCTTCGGCTGCAGCGTCGTCTTCGGCAACTTGCCGCTGCAGGGTGGTCACCCTGTTGGTCTCGACGCGCGAAGTTCGAGCCCCCGATACGACAGCGACCGGCGACTCCGCTCCTGAGCGCTTGGTAGACGACGGAGCCGTCGCCGGAGCCGTCGAGGTGTTGGCGCCCTCGGCGGAGCTGGCGTGTTGCGCCTGAGATTCAGTGCCGGCTCGAGACGAATCGTCCCCTGCGGACCGACTGTTCACACTGCTCGAAGCAGCACCGTCGAAGGTGTCCGTGTCGGCTGCGGCGACCCCGGCCCCGGTGAGCATGGCCGCACCGAGGCCAACGAAGACCAAGCCGGCACCCCACCACACGCGGCGCTCAGCCATCAAAAACTACCTCCGAAACGGTCGCAAAAGAAGACGTTAGCGGAATGGCGGGCCGCATGAAGGTGACAAGTGCCCTAATCGTCGAAGCCGTAAGAATCTTGTCAGCAGGCGCGGCCGGGCGCCATGTGCGGCTACGTGTTCGAAGACACCTGCCCGTGGCAACCGTACCCGTTGTGTTACTGAGACTCAGGTGACCCGGGTCCAGGGTTGGCAGTTCCGCGACTCGAAAGCCTTCACCGTCGAGTTGATATTCGCATACATCGGACCGACAGAGATATTTGTCTCGACTACGTTGTCTTTGTTCGCATCAGGCGTGCTGTAGGTAAACCACAGGCACATTGAATCCTCTGTCGGCACATTGTTTATCCATACCCCCCAGGTCGACGCCGTCCCGTCCGTGTGGAAGAGGCCAGGCGCAATGTCAGGCCCGACGAGAAAGAAACCGTTCCCCGGAATTGGGTTCATCGGTTGGGCAGCGACTGGTGAGGCAAACGCGATCGCAGTAATCGCGGCAACAACCCCGGCTACTGGACGACGCAGATGCGTTGGGGTCATGCTTCCTCGCCATATCGTTGCCGAATCTACTGGCAGCGTATGCCGGGTGCGAGGCACGCGCACAGGATCTGAGAATTGTGCAGAGGTTCGCCTGCCGTTCGGCAAACGCCGCGTTCAGCCGACCCTTACCAACTGGAACGGGGTTTGGCTCAGAATTCCGCCCGGACATCCGTAGTTGGAGTCAGCGACGATCACCCCACCCAGCGTCACCGGGTCAATCGATGTCGGGTCCCGTTGGAAGTGGCGGCGCGGATGGTGGCTGACCTGGGTTCCGC
>CALBET010000178.1 GCA_937888665.1 uncultured Acidobacteriota bacterium | reverse complement strand
CGTGAAGTACGCCATCGCCCACGGCATCACGTCGCTGTCGTAGTCGCCTCCAGGCAGGCCTGCCGACGTGGTATCCCGTAGCGAAGTCTAGCAGCCCGTGGTGAAAGCCCCGCTGCATTCGGTGATACGCGTGGTCCCACCACGGGGCTGCTAGGGCGACCCGGGTGCGTCGGCCCGTTGGGTTGTCCCCGTGACGCTGAAAGCCAGACCCTGGGAATCTCCCTAGTTCCAGAGGTCGTCCCGCTGGCGTACCGTCAGAGGCAGAAGACCTGGAGGGTCCCATGTCCACAACAGTGACCAGCCGCGATGCGCATTCGGCCACCCCGCCCTACCGCTATCTTTCCTGGCGCGCTCCATCCGGATTCTGGATTCGACACGTGCGATGGGATGGGCACATGGAAGTCATGCAGAGAGGCGCGTCCTTGCCACATGCTCACCCGCGAATCGTCGCGTCGCCGCCGGCCGTCCCTCGGTCCCAGCCTCGGCACTAAGGGCTCTGACCAAAATAAACTGGCCACCTGGGCCGCATACCGGACGCAGGTTTCGTCCACGCTGAGGAGCGTCAACTCCGCGGCCGCCGCGACCTGTGCCACGTGGTCCCGGTGGTGGGTGAACCGTCCGGAGTCGGAGAGTCGGAACGGGTCGTCGTCGCCCCGCTCGACCGAGAAGGCGACGATACCGTTCGGTGCGAGATGTCGTCGGGCCGGTTCTACCACCTGCGCGAGATCACCAAAGTAAATGACCGCCGACCGCTGGCTGGAGGTCGTCTCGCAGCCGCGCCCGGTCTCGCGTGCCGTCGCACAACTCGATCACCAGCGCGGCCGTGGCAGTCAAGCGATACAGCCGGTCGAGGTGCGTGTCATACGCGACAGCCCGGACCTCTCACTGCGAACGTTTAGTCGTCAGGCTGTGTCCGGCCCTTCCCTTGGCCTTTGCCGCTGCCGTCGCCCGGCCAGTTCCCCTTGCCGCTGCCGTCTCCAGGCCGGTTTCCCTTGGCGCCACCGCCGGGTCGGCCGCCGCCCTTCCCTTGGCCGCCGCCTTTGCCTCGGCCGCCGCCACCCTTGCCCTGACCCCACCGCCCGGTTGTTCCAGGGCCAGCAGCGTCGTGCGTGGCAGCACCGCCAGGGCTCCGGCGGCGCCGAGCAGTCGTCGCAGCACCTGGCGCCGGTTCGGTGGGACGGTCTTCAAGAGACCGTCGAGCTCGGGGATCACATGGTTCGACATCGATGCTCCTTCTTGGCGGGCACGATCACGCGCCGCCACGGTTGTCGCCGGCTCAGGATCCATGCATGGCCCACGTCGAACACAGACCGGCGCGCCGGCCGCGTTGTTCCACTTGAGCGTAGAATTTTTGCGCGGCCCAAAACTCGACGCGGGAGGGTTGGAGGTTGCAACACCCTTGACACCTGCGACCTGAAAATCGAAACTCGTCCGTCATGAGCGACGCGAAACCGTTGGCAGGGAAAACAGGGGTGGTGTTCGGGGTGGCGAACAAACGCAGCATCGCGTGGGCCATCGCCCAGGCGTGGGCGGAAGCCGGAGCCTCGCTGATTTTCAATTTCCAGGGGGAACGGCTGAAGCGCAACGTCGAGCAGCTCGCCGGCACGTTTGGTGCCGACGTGCCGCTGTACCCGTGCGATGTCAGCAGCGACGAGCAGATCGACTCGTTCTTCGAGAAGGTCGCCTCGCACACCGACAAGCTCGACCTCCTGCTGCACTCGGTCGCGTACGCGCCGAAAGAGGCCCTGGAGGGTGACTTCCTGAGCACCACGCGGGAGGCGTTCAGGACGTCGCACGATATCAGCGCGTATTCGCTTGTGGCGCTGGCGCAACGGGCCGTGCCGTTGATGACCGGTGGCGGCAGCATTATCGCGATGAGCTACTACGGGGCGGCCAAGGTGGTGCCGCACTACAACGTCATGGGCGTGGCGAAGGCCAGCCTGGAAGCCTCGACCCGTTATCTGGCCGCCGATCTGGGACCGCGACAGATTCGCGTGAACTGCATCAGCGCCGGCCCGGTCCAGACGCTGGCCGCGCGCGGGATCGCCGATTTCAGCACCATGCTCAACCACTACCGGGAGCACGCGCCGCTGCGACGTAGCTGCGAGCCGGCGGAGCTTGGCCAGACGGGCGTGTTTCTCGCCAGTGACGGCGCGGCGGCCATGACCGGGCAGACACTGTATGTCGACGGCGGGTATCAGATCATGGCGATGTGATGTTCGGCATACTCAGTCCGCGCCCGCGGGCTGCCACCCCAGGTTCGAAATACCGTCCAAGGCGTCGTCCCTAGCAAGACTCCCTTGTCGTGGAGATACCCGTGGCGTGTCGCCTCGTTTACGCGAACGAACGGACTAGAAAGAGGAGAATCCATTGATCGGGCAACTCAGTCATTTCGCGATCAACGCCGACGACGTCGGCAGAGCGCGGACCTTCTACGAAGAGGTATTCGGATGGACGTTCCAGGCATGGGGGCCACCCGGTTTCTTGCAAATCAACACCGGCGGTGATGCGCCATCGGCGGTGCGAGGGGCGTTGCAGCAACGCCGTGAACTGAAGCCGGGCACGCCGACCACCGGCTTCGAATGCACCATCGCCGTCGATGACGTCGATCGAATCGCGGCCGACGTGACGAAAAGCGGCGGACGGGTCATCATGCAGAAGACCGCCATCATGGGCGTCGGCCATCTGATCTTTGTTGAAGACACAGAGGGCAACGTGGTCGGCGCGATGCAGTACGACCAAGCGGCGACCTGAGTCCCGTTCGACCTCGGCTACACTGCTCCGCAGTCGTTATGATCCCAGTCAGTGTGGAGGGAGACATGCGGAGAGTCGTCATCGGCCTGACGGTGGCCGCCGTGATGCTGTTGGTCGGGGTTGCCCACCGGTCGGCGATTGCACTGGAGGGTGCTGTGGAGAAGGTGGAGAAGGTCGGGCAGCCGGGGACATCGACATCTGACCACGACGCGCTGTTCGCACTGAACGAGGACTACATCCGGTCGGTTCAGACAGGGGACGTGGCCTGGTTCGACGAGATGCTCGCCGACGATTTCAGGGCCTCCGTGGGCACGACGTATCTCGATCGCGAGGCGTTTCTGGCGCAGACGGCCCTCCCCGTCACCATTTCGAATCTGGCCGCGCGCGACGTCGAGATCCGGGTCATGGGTGATGTCGGCATCGTGCATGCGCGCACCACCTACCGGACGCTCGACGGGGAGGACAGGTCGGGGCGCTATACCGACGTCTGGGTGCGGGAGGGTGACGGCTGGCGGGCCGTCGCCGCGCACGTGACGCGGTAAGGACCCCGAAGCCGGACGCGCGTACCGGTAGAGTGAGACGTTCCCGTGACGCGTCCTGGGACGCGCCACGAGGGTCACGGTGACTGGGAGTGGAGGTGTCATGAACGTGCGGCAATTCGTGGTCTTGGTAGTCGGCGGCCTGGCGTTCCTGCAGACGAGCCCCAGTGCGGCGCAATGCGGGCCGGACGGCGACATCCCGTTCATCTGTGGGCCGGTGAGTCCCGAAGACCTGGTGCTCGTGCCGGACTCGCCCTGGGTGATCGCGGCCGGGATGGAGGACGACGGATATCTGTACGCGATCGACCGTCGCGACCAACACTCCACGGTGCTGTTCCCGACCGCATCCTTCGGTTCCCGCCCCGACGCGGCGTTCGGCCGCTGCGCAGGCCCGATCGCCAGCGGGTTTCGGCCGCACGGGTTGAGTTTGCGTCCCGGCCGCAACGGCCGGCACACGCTGTATGTCGTCCGGCACGGCGCGCGGGAGGCGATCGAGGTCTTCGACGTCGACGCCCGCAGCGGAGCGCCTATCCTGACCTGGGAGGGTTGCGCGGAGGCGCCTGAGGGTGTCACCTTCAACTCGGTGACCGCGTTGCCGGGGCAAGGCTTTGCCGCGACACATTTCAATCGGCCGGTGGGTGCGCTCTGGGAGTGGCAGCCTGACGCCGGGTGGGCGAAGGTGCCCGGGTTCGAGACAAACGGACCAAACGGTCTCGTGTCGTCGCCTGACGGCCGCTGGTTCTACGTCGGTGGCTGGGGCACCCGTTCGCTGATCCGTGTCTCGCGGGGACAGACACCGGTACAGATCGATGCCGTCGAGGTAGGGTTCCACATCGACAACGTCCGCTGGGCCCCAGACGGGTCGCTCCTGGCTGCCGGCCACAGTGGCCCCACGCCGGAGTCCATCTTTCAGTGTCTTGGACAGCAGCAGTGCGAAGGCGTGACCTCCCATGTGGCGAAGGTCGATCCGGAGCGGCTCACAACGCAGGAGATCGTGCGGTACCCCTCCAACGGATACATCATTCTCGGCACGGTCGGACTACAGGTCGGCGAGGAAATCTGGCTCGGCGGCATCGCCGGATCGGATCGGATTGCCCGCTTCCCGGCGCCCTAGCAGCCCGTGGTGAAAGTCCCGCGTCGCACCGAGAGCCCCGCCTGGCAACACCGCGGCCGGCCAGTACAAGGCGAGAAGAGGGAGAATACCGGCAGTATTCGACCGATGAACAACGCCGATCGGCGGATTGCAGCGCCGCTCGAATGCAGCGGGACTTCCACCACGGGCTGCT
>CALBET010000177.1 GCA_937888665.1 uncultured Acidobacteriota bacterium | reverse complement strand
TGCCCCCAGAATCGGAAACCCGCGACCCACCTCACCCAACACCGCCTCGTCGGGCACGACAACATCATCGAAATGCACTTCGGCGACGTTGTCGCGCTGTAGCGTGCGCATCGGGAGGGGGCGACTGGTGATGCCGGCCACCGACGGGTCCAGCAGAAACATCGTGACCCCCCGGTGCGCTTGGGAAGGGTCCACGGTGGCGGCGACGAGAAAGACACCAGCCTCCGCGGCGTGCGAGATGAAGACCTTGCTCCCGCTCAGACGCCACCCGTGCTCGACTCGCGTCGCGCGCGTCTTCATCGCGGCCAGATCCGTGCCGCCGCCAGGTTCGGTCAGGCAGGCCGAGGCGAGAATGTCCCCGCTCGCGAGCGGGGGCAGCCACCGCTGGCGCTGCTCCGGAGTGCCGAACCGAAGAACGGAGCTGCCGACGAGGGAGTTCGCGACCGACACCGCCGAGGCCACGACCCAGTCGATGCGCGCCAGTTCCTCGCAGACAACGCCGTACGTCACGACGTCGATGAACGAGCCCCCGTACGACTCTGGAATCATCGGAGCCAGAAAGCCGAGCGGCGCCAGCTTCGCGATGATCTCCCTGGGATACCGGCCTTCACGCTCATGCTGCTCGACCGTCGGCAAGATCTCCCGCTCGGCAAACTCCCGCACGGCGGCCCGTACCTGCCGCTGGGTGTCTGTCAGATCGAAATCGGCCATCCGACGGAGAGCGTCTTTCCCGTGTACTGGCACGTCACGCCTCCAGTCCGCCGTCGCCAAGGCTCCCTCCGCCAGGTGTCACCTCGGTGCCGAGGCGGCCCGGTGTGGACTCTCCACTTTGCACAAGGGCGAACCGCGCCATGATCGGTCCCACCATTTCGTAGACCACCACCGCCGCCAACACGATGGTCGAGACCTGGGGCGCAAACGCCGCATAACGGTCATCTATCGCCAGGGTCAACCCGACGGCCAGGCCAGCTTGGGCCAGCAACGCCAAACCGAGATACCGGTACACCGCGGGATGCATGCCCAGCCACTTCGCCCCGACCCGCGCGCCCACCAGCTTCCCCACGGCCCGCGCCATCACGTAGAGCAGACCGGCGGCCCCCATCGTCTGGACGAGCGACACGTCCAGGTCGGCGCCCGCGATGACGAAAAAGATGGCATAGAAGGGCGGGTCCGTGTCCGCCAGCGCGCCGAACAACCGGCGGCTCTTGGTGGTGAGGTTGACCATCGTCGCCCCGACCGCGAGGCTGGCCACGAGAGGCGACAGGTCGAGCGCCCGAGACAGGCCCACGCAAAACAGAATGGAACCGGCCAGGAGAATCAGCATCTCTCCTGTCTCACGCACCTGACGTGACCAGCCAGCCAGCATGAGTCCCACCAGGAACCCGAGCGCCGCCGAACCGAAGACCTGCCAGACAAGGGGGAAGACCGCCCGGTACAGCGTGGAGAGGAACGCGCCCCCCAGGCCGGTCGTCAGGTCGATGAGCGCCGCCACCAGGCTGTACGCCGTGATACAGAAGAGATTGTTGACGGCAATGATGCCGAGCAATGTATCGGTAAGGGGCCCACGGCTGTCGACCTCCCTGATGACCATGAGGGTCGACGCAGGGGCGGTCGCGATAGCAATGGCGCCAAGCAACCCGGCGATCTGCCAGGGCTGGCCCAGCACCAGCATGCCCCCAGTGACCAACGAACCAGCGAGCGCCGATTCGAACAACGTCAGATACAGGACGTTTCGACCGATTCGACGAAACAACGAAAACTCGAAGACCGCCCCCACCGAAAACAGGATCAGTCCCAGCGCTACTTCGCTGAGCACCTGGAGCGCGGCCAGATTCTCGTGACTGACCCAGCCCAGTACCGACGGCCCAAGCGCCACCCCGGCCAAGATGTAGCCCGTCACTTCCGGCACCCGGGCGTAGCGCACGAGGTGCCCCGCCAGCAACGCCAGCAGCAGAATCAGGCCGAGCGACGTCAGCTCATCCATGACAGCAGGGACAGAGCCGAGGGCTGTGGCAACCGGCGGGCGGCAGGCGTCCAGGGCACATCACGGCAGCAACACGCCCCGCGTGCGACCGTCCCTGGCCAGTTCAATGAACACCGGCTCACGCCGATCGTCGGCCAGCACCGCCTGCACCTCGTCGAAACTGCCCGGCTCCAGGTGATCGACTCGAATCAGGCGATCACCTGGCCGAATTCCGGCCTCGGCCGCGCGGCTGCCGGGCACCACCGTCGCGATCAGATACCCCTGGGCCGGCTGCTCCAAGACGAGGCCGAAGCCGCCTGGCGGCGGCACATCGAGCCGCGCGTCGATACCCCGAGCCGGCAGGGCGAAGGAGACCGCCTCGAGTCCCCGCCGGGCATCCAACCAGAACGTCTCCTGGTTGGGCGCCTCGTCGCCCTCGAGAATCCGAAGGTTCTCGACGGTGTCCAGCGCGGCGTCGTCGAGGGACAGGAGGATATCCCCAGGTTTGAGCCCGGTCGCTTCCGCCGGGTAGCCGTCCCAGAGCTCACGCACGATGAGCCCCCTGCCCAACCCGAAGTAAAACGACTCGGCCGGAGTCAGCCGGTCGACGCGGAGGCCCCAGCGTGCCCGCACGCGGCTGTCGTGGGTCTCACCCTTGGCGAGCAACTCGGCGACGCTCGTGGCACTGACGGCGACGTCCTGTCCGTCGCATCTGAGCAACACCGCCAGCAGGTTCCCATCAAGGTCGAACACACCGCCTCCGAGCATGGTCGGCCGGATCGGGATGGTGGTCACGAACTCCTCGACCCGCCCCTCGCCGCAGCGCCGTCCCGTGGTGCCGAGAGCCGTGCCCGGTGCGAACGCGAGCTCCGTCTCCCCCTGCCAGGCCGCCAGCACCCAGTGCCCCGTCTGCACGTCTTTGGCGGCGCGCCTCCGCGGGGATGGGGTGCGCCCCCCCAGTTGGGGAGTGCGAATCCCAGCCAGCGGCAGGTCGGGGCTGGCCACGTTCGTGTAGGCACCGACATCGCCCCCACTCGCGGCCACCGTGACCGCCGCCGGAAACCGCCAGGCGAGACGCGCGGTCACCACGCGGTCGGCGGTCCAGACCACACCGCTCCGGCCGACGCTCCGGAGCCTGACCAACCCCGGCGCCAGGTCAGTCGCCAGCGCGCCGAAAAACTCGGCCATCTCCTCGAGTTCGCGTCGCTCGGTGAGCGCCGGCAATCGACTCAATTCCACCGCTGACCCGGCGGTCACCGGCTCGGACACGCGCTCCGACGGCTTCAGCACCCACCCGATGCTGAGAATCAACCCGGCGGCGATCGCAAGAATGAGGATGTAACGGGGATTACGCGAATCGTCGGACGCACCGTCGGC
Organism: uncultured Acidobacteriota bacterium; assembly: GCA_937888665.1. GTDB lineage: Bacteria > Acidobacteriota > Vicinamibacteria > Vicinamibacterales > UBA8438 > UBA8438. The sequence goes on along the minus strand of CALBET010000177.1, from coordinate 1,565 downwards.
AGTCACCGTCACGATCGGCAGGACCAGCTCAGGACGAACCTCACCATCCGGGCCGGTCGCCGGATCCCGCCCGTCTGCGTCGTTCGTCGCTTGCATACTCCCGCTATGCGGGCCGTTACTCTTTCACGACCCAGCCGTCGCGCAGCTGGATCACACGGCACCCGTAGGCGGCATTCGCCTCCGAGTGCGTCACCTGGATGATCGTCGTGCCTTCCTGGTCGTGCATGCCGAGAATATGCAGCAACGTCGACTTGCCCGCGCCGGACGGCCCCATGATGGACAGAAACTCTCCCTCGTTGACCTTGAGGTCGATCTGCCGCAGGACGAACGTCTTGCTGACGCCGTGCGAGTACGATTTCTCCAGGTTGCGCAGCGTGATCATGGTGCCTCACATCTTGGTGCGGGCGAAAGCGATGGTGAGGACGAGGACGTCGTGACTACTGCTCGTTCGTCTGCTGCAGGAAGCGGCTCGCTTCGTCGTAGCCGGGCAATTCGGCGCGTCCCTCCCAATTGGAGAGCAACCGTGCGTAGGCCTCAGCGGCTGTGGCCGAATCGCCGCTGCGGGACGCGGCACGTGCCATGCCCAGCAGGGACCGTGAACGGCCAGGCATCCGGGTCAACGAGACCGCAAACTTCTCGGCGGCCGCGGCCGGTTGGCCCATCTCGAGCAGGATCTCGCCGTAGAGCTCGTAGGGTGGCTTCACGGGACTCGCCGCGCCGTTCGGCAACCTCATCCCGTCGACGATCTCAAGCGCCTCGTCCATGAGCGCCACAGCGTCGTCGCCAGCCCCTTGGGCTAGACGTACGAGTGCAGCCACCTCGTGAAACATGATGCGGTTGGCGGGGCTGTCATCTTCGGCCAACGCCTTCAGCTTCGCCTCGGCCTCCGCAGCCGTTGCGAGATCCCCGGTCTTCACGGCGCTGATCCCGGTCGCGAGGAGCTCGGGCGCCGGTGAGTCGTCCGTGATCGGGGACGTCCGCCACTCCTCGGTCTCCACGATGTAGCGCGCACGGACCAGCGGCAGCGTGCTGCTCGCGCGCGCTTGTCCATCACTCTCCCGGTTCACCATCTCCAACCGCTCGATCCAGGTCCGTGCCTTGGCGAAGTCACCGAGCTGCAGATCTCCATACTGACCCCAGTCGAGCGGGTGGACCGTATCGCCGACGCTGTCCCCGGGCTCCCACAAGGCTCGGGCCGCGTCGTACGCTTTCTGGTTGTGGTCCGACACGTAGTCCCACATGCCGTGCTGGATGAAGATGTGGGTCGGCATGTGACGCGCATGCGCCACCGCCGGGGCAATTTCGGCGTACCGAAGCGCAGATCGCAGCGCCAGCGGCGCATGCGTCGGATCGTCGAAGGCGTGGATCGCATAGTGAGGCGCGCCCGGATGGTCCGGGTTCTTGCCGAATACCTCGATCGCCAGTGCACCGGCCCGCATCTCATACCTGAAGGTCCGGTCGTTCATGGCCCGGGCCGCGCTCAGGGTCGCGACGGCGGTGAAGGTCGTGACCTCGTCATCATCCGGATACTGCTCGTGCAACTCCTGCATCGATTCCATGTAGGC
>CALBET010000176.1 GCA_937888665.1 uncultured Acidobacteriota bacterium | reverse complement strand
GCTCAGTGTCCGGACAAGGAAACGGCCCGGAAGGATTCTATCTTCCGGGCCGTCCGGACACGAGCGAAGTTCCCAGTCCCCGGGCGCGCGACGACGCGCGCCCCGCAGGCCCGGAGTGGGGAGATGGGGCCACCCACGAGGGCCTGCGTGGGGTTCGGGGCGAAGCCCCGTCCAATACTAGTGTGCGAGCGGATTCGGTCGCATCTGGAATTTCACGAGGCTCCCCTGCGTGCCCTTTCCGCCCTCGGAGTGCCACACGGCGTTGGTCCCGTAGTCGGCCCACACCGCCCGTCCCTTCCATCCGGTATCCGGGTCGTCGATCCGGCCGTCCATGCCGCGCGAGTAGAACCCAAGCGGGTAGGGGACACGCATGACCACGTACTCCTCCTGATCCGGCAGAAACGCGAGCAGCGAGTCCGACGTGCTGCCGGTGGCAATCGGGATATTCGCGCCGAGCCCCAGCGTGTCGTGCTGATCGACCCAGCTGTAATAGTGGAAGTCGGCACTGCCATGGTCCGTCACGCCCTTCATCTGGGGTCCCGGGGTCGCGAAGAGCGACCAGCCCTCGGGGCAGTGCTGACCGGTGGCGGTGGGACCGTTGAGCACCGCGCACTTGCTGCGATCGAAGCTGGCCATGTGTCCGCTGCCCGAGAGGGCGGTCCAGACCATGCCGTCGGTGGTGATGTCGATGCCCCGTGGCGAGTACCCCTGGATCGGCGCATTCGGGTTGTCGAACGGCGGCTGGTAGTACTCCGCGATACAGGTCTCGGGAGGATTGTCGCCGATATCCAGTCGCACGATCTGCCCTGGCACTCCGCCAGATGCGGCCCACACGACGTGGTCCTCCGTCGGGTCCGGTACGATGCCGTACCATCCGGACCCCAGTTCCTTGTCCTTGCTCGGGTCGAGCGCGTCGCCTCGGCCGACCCACTCGCCGATCCGGCCGTCACCGTTCGTGTCGACGATGATCGGGCACCAGCCCTGTGCCGCCTGCGCGTCTCCGGTCTCCTCGTAGACTTCCACGTCGAGCCAGCCGATGACCGGACCGACGGAGCTGAGGTACAGCCGCTCGCTGGCCTCGTGTCCGAACTGCAGATGGTGCGTGTTGAAACAGGTGTCGACAAGACCGATCTCTTCGCTCGCTGGATCGTAGAAAGCGATATGTCGGGCGGCGCGCGTCAGCGGGTAGTGCTGGGCGTAGGGATTGCTGGACCCCTCCTGGCACCAGGCGGGGTTGCCGGGGCCGCGAATCTGATGGGTCATCCACACCCGCCCTTGTCCGTCCATCATCGGGTTGTGGGGGTTCCCGGGGTTGTCCCAGATGACCTCGTCACCCCAGTACATCGACGGTTTCGGCATCTCCTTCGCGATGTAGGAGCTGAAGTCGCCCTCACCAGGGGTGTCCCGCACGGGGATCTTGACCTGCCGCGCTTCGTTCGTGTCCGGGTCTACCCAGACCAGACGGTCGCTGGCGAACTCGACGCCGTAAATCGGGCCGTCCGCATTGACTCGGGGGTTGCGCTTGTCGGTCGCGACCTCATCGTGGATGTAGCCGGTGGGGCCGCCCCATTCCCACATGCTGAGCACGACGTCGCGCTCACGTCCCAGTGGTCTCGGCGGTGCCGCCGGGACCTCGCCGGCCATGATGCGGTCGGTCCAGTCCGCATACATCGACACGGCGCGCTCGGCACCGAACCGGCGCAGTCCGCCGCTCATCATGGCGCCGCGCTGGCCGGCTTGCACGCGATGCGCCCAGGCCGCCTCGGTCGAGTCGAACTCGCTCGGGTTCAGCACCTCTCGGGTCGCCTGGTTCCCCAGCTGGTGGCACAGCTGGCAGCCTTGTTTGAGGCCGTCGACCCAGGCGGCCTGGCTCCGCATGCCGGTCGAGATGCCATTGCCGTTGTCTCCGGTGCCGGGGAACTCGCTGGTGGGCGGTACCTCGACCAACGAGTACCAGTAGTTGGCGGGGTAGACCTGGGCCGCTTCGCGCGGATTCGCCGCCGTCACCGCCCGTAAGTCGAGCGCCGTGCCTGGCGAGCCAGCCACCGGGTCGGAGTCCTTCAGGCCGTAGCCGCGCACCCAGACGTTGTAGCTGGCCTCCGGGAGATCGGGCACCACATATCGCCCGGCATCGTCGGTCACCACGATCTTCCGGAATCTGGTGGCGAGGTCCTCCGTCTCCGCGATGACCCAGACTCCTGCTTCCGGTCCGGATGCCCCGCGCACGGTGCCCGCGATGTCGTCGGCGTCCGCGGAGACCTGCGCCGTGACACCTGGTCCCATCCAGGCGATACCGGTCGCCAATACTGCCACGACGCCGACAACGCCGAGTGTCCGAAAAAGTGTCACGCGCATGTGTACCTCTGTGGCCGATGGCTGCGAATTCGGCGCGTCTTCCAAACGAGCTATGACTGGTCGGGCCTGGGAATTAGCCAGGGTCCCTCGCAGCCAAGAGGATATCTCAAAGGGTTGTATCACTTCCCGGCAATGGATTGCCAGTGGGATCAGAGCCCGTCGCGACCCGAGGGCACGACAGGCGGCCGGCGTTTCCAGAACTGAGTCGCCTGTTCGAACGCGTAGGCCAGCTGCAGCACGCCGAGCTCGTCGTAGGGTCGGCCCACGATCTGTAGTCCGACCGGGAGCCCCGCTTCGGTGTGGCCGCAGGGGACCGAGATGGCCGGGAGGCACGTCGCGCTGATCTGATAGCAGGACTTCATCCAGTCGAGATAGGTTGGTAGCGGCTCCCCGTTGATCTCGGTCACGTACGGCTGGTCGATGTCGAACGGCAGCACCTGAGCGACCGGGAGCAGCAAGAACTCGTACTCCGCCATGAACCGGCGCACCCTGTCATGCAACGCCGCACGAGCGCGCTCGGCATCCGCCAGGTCGCGGCCACTGAGCGCGCGTCCTGCCTCGATGTTCCACACGACCGTGTCTTTGAGCATCCCAGGGTGCCGGTCGAGCGTGTCGCCGAACATTACGTCGTAGGCCCAGGCCCGCCACGTGGTGAACACCGTGTCCGCACCGGAGAGGTCTGGACATCCGTCTTCGACCAGACACCCGAGCGCCTCGAACGTGCCTCGCTGGCGTTCGAGCACGGCCGTGACGGCCGGTTCCACGGGGAGTCCGTCGAGGTCGGGGCTCCACGCGACCCGCACGTCCCGCAGATTGCGGCCGAGCGCGTCCCGGCAGCGCACGGCCGGGATGCCCACCGAAAGCGGTGCCCGCGAATCCGGACCGGCGATGGCGTCGAACAACAACGCGACATCGGCGACGGTCCGGGCCATCGGTCCGGCCACGCCAAAGGGGAACCAGGGGGCCGCGTCCGGCCAACTCGGCACACGCCCCGGCGTTGGGCGTAGCCCGACCACGTTACAGAAGCTCGCCGGGTTGCGGAGTGAGCCGCCCAGGTCGCTCCCGTCGGCAATCGGCACCATGCCGGTCGCCAGCGCCACGGCCGCGCCGCCACTGCTGCCGCCGCAGGTCTTCGTGAGGTCATACGGGTTTCGCGTGGCCCCGAAGACTTCGTTGAACGTCTGCGAACCGGCCCCGAACTCCGGCGTGTTGGTCTTGCCGATCGTGATGGCGCCGGCGCGGCGTTCCCGCTCGACAATCAGCGCTGTCTCGGTGGGGACGTGGTCCGCGAAGACGCGTGATCCAAACGTCGTTCGGAGGCCCGCCGTGACGAAGAGATCTTTGTGCGCCACCGGCAGCCCGTGGAGGGGGCCCACATCGTCGCCTCGGGCCAACGCTGCGTCGGCGGCGTCCGCGCCCTCGAGGGCCGCGTCCGGTGTCAACGTCACGATGGCGTTGACGACCGAGTTGAGGCGGTCGATGCGTGCCAGATGGGCTGTCATCACCTCTCGGCACGATACACGCCGGTCGCGGATCAGTTCGGTGAGCCCGCACGCGGTGAGATCGCACAGGTCAGTTGCAGTGGACTGCGACTCAGTGGCCCGCACCACTGCATTCTATAGTGGTGGAGGTGGACCGGGACACCGACTCGCCGGACCACTGGGTGCTCGATCTGAACGAGTGGGCGACCGGGAGCGCGGAGTGGACGCAGGCGGCGCCGATGCCCGTGCCCCGCAATCAGTTCGCGTGCGTCACGTTCGACGGCAAGATCTACGCGATGGGCGGCCAGTTCCACCATGACAGCGAGCAGCTCGACCAGGCCCGGGTGGACATCTACGATCCTGTGACTGACTCATGGAGCGCCGGCCCCCCGCTACCGAAGGGGCACTCGCATGCCGAGGGCGGGACGTTCGTGCACGATGGACGGATTTACATGGTCGGCGGACACACCACGGCGCCCGGCGAGTCGAAGAAGGTCGAGGCGGACGTCCTGGCGCTGTCTCGCGGAGGCCAGTGGGAGGTCGTGGCGATACTCCCGATGCCGCTGTCTTCACCGGCGGCGGCCATCATCGGCGGCAAGCTGTATGTGGCGGGGGGCTCACCTGGCCGGAGCGCCGTGCAAGCTGACATGTGGGTGAGAGACGCGCCGTGAGCGCGGGCGGTCAGGCGTCCTTTCCCAGCGCCTCTTGCGCCTCGGCGAGCTGGCAGTCGAGGTCAGCGAGGGCCTGGGCACGCATGGCCTGAAGCCGAGGATGCGTGGTGGCCTCCGCTTGCCGCTGCAGATCTACGCGAGCCAGACGCAGCGATTCTACCCGGCTCAGCGCCGCCGGGTCGACCGGCGCCTTTTTGCGCGACGCCAAGCGCTCGCGCTCGCGTTCGTCCATTCGTTCCTGGATTCGTGCTTCCGCGTCGACCAGACCTTCGCCAGCGTCTCCCATCGGTCTCTTTCTCCCTGCTCTGTTCTCTCATCGTCGATGTCTACAAACCACCTAGTTTACGCCACCCTGTGGTCGCCGGCCGAAGGGAGCTGATTTCCCTGGACAGTGGCTCACCCGGCGGGCATCATCGGCAACGGGAATGCGTATGAGACTGGGCGGATGGCAGTGGGGGCTGGCCGGGGTGTTGGCCCTGACGGCGCAAGTGGGCGTCCAGGCTGGGCAACCTGGCCAACCTGGTGACGACGACTGGCGTCAGTTTCGCGGTCCCGGTGCGCGAGGCGTCGTGGACGATGCCTCGTCAGGTCTCCCCGACAGTTGGAGCACCACAGAAAACGTGGCGTGGGTGACCGACGTTCCAGGGCTCGGCTGGAGCTCGCCGATTGTGACCGGGAACACCGTCTTTCTCACGTCCGTGGTCAGCGACGGCGAGGTAGAGGCCCCGCAGGGCGGGCTGTATTTCGGCGGCGACCGGGACGCGCCGACCAGCCTGCACCACTGGAACGTCTATGCGCTGGACGTGGCCACCGGGGCCCTGCAGTGGGAGCGCACTGTGCACAGCGGGGTGCCAGAGATTGCGCACCACCTGAAGAACACGTTCGCGTCCGAGACGCCGGTCACGGACGGCGATCGGCTCTACGTCTCGTTCGGCAACGTGGGGCTCTTCTGTTTTGACCTGGCGGGACACCTGCTGTGGTCTCGGGAGGTCGAGCCACGCCTGACGCGCTACGGGTGGGGCACGGCCGCGTCTCCGGTGTTGCACGACGGGCGGTTGTATGTCGTCAACGACAACGACGAGCATTCATTTCTCGCGGCTATCGATGTGCGCACTG
>CALBET010000175.1 GCA_937888665.1 uncultured Acidobacteriota bacterium | reverse complement strand
GTGGGGCAAGGCTTCAGCCTTGCCTCGCAGGCCTGAAGGCCTGCGCCACGGTACACAAAGTAGTACTAGGTCAAGATTTCGTCCACGAGCACCGAGACGAGCCGCGCGATTGACAGGCACGCGGTCAGGCCGGGCGAGTCGATGCCTGCGGCCTGGACAAGCCGCGGCTGTTCGGCATCACGTTCGATTAGGAAGTCCGAGAAGGCGGTGGCATCGGGGCTGAGCTTGGCGCGGATGCCGGTGCCGCCCAGCCGCACATCGTCGGGCCGGATCGTGGGGAGGAGCCGCCGGGTCGGTTCGACGAACGCCGCGGCCGGGAGCCGGTCTCCTTCATGATCGCGCTTGTGCTGCTGGTAGCGGGTCGTGGGGCCGACCATGACACTGCCCCAGGTCGTGGGTGTCAGGTGGACGCCAAGGTGTTCGCCGGCGCGCGCGGGTAGTGGGTACACCGGTCTCGTGACGAGGCTGCGACTGGCGCCGACGAGTTCGGCGTACTCGCCGCGACACGGATGAATGGTGAAGGCTCGGCCTCCGAGCGCCGCCGACACGTCGTCGGCGTACAGGCCGGCCGCGTTGACAACCGCGCGCGCCCTGATCGTTTCGGCCGGCGTCCGCAGGTCGAGCCACTCCCCGCCCGCATCGGCATGGGCGTCAACGAGCGGCATGGCCGGCAGCGCGATGGCGTCGCGAGAGCAGGCGTTCCGGTGCAGCGCGCGCACGAGTGCCTCTGTGTCGACGATGCCGGACGACGGTGACCAGATGGCGGCTTCCGCGGTAACGTTCGGTTCCAGCCGTCGGACGAAATCCCGGTCGACCAGTTCCAGGTCGTTGACCGCGTTCGCCCGCCCGCGAGCCAGGAGATCCTGCAATCGCGTATCGTCGTCCTCCGGTCCAGCCACGATCAATTTACCGCACCGCCGGTGGGGGACACCATGGGTCTCACAGAACCGATACAAGGCGTCGCGGCCTTCCACGCACAGCCGCGCCTTCAGCGAGCCAGGCGGATAGTAGATGCCGGCATGCACGACGCCGCTGTTGTGCGTGCTGGTTTCAGTGCCCAGGCGCGGGTGTCGCTCAAGCAGGCACACGGTGCGACCGGGGCGGGCCGTTTCGCGCGCGCATGCCAGGCCGACGACCCCGCCTCCCACAATCACCACGTCGACTTCTTCCATGGGGTTCGCCGTCGTCGAACCCTACCATGACCGCGTGCTATATTGAGCGGCTTGGGCGCGAGCCGTTCGCGCCACCGTGTGAGTGATGCCCAGATTCCGCGACGACCTTATCGAACGCCTGCGTGCCCGGCAGGCCCGCGTCGGCGTGATCGGACTCGGGTATGTCGGGTTGCCGCTGGCTCTCGAGTTCGCCAAAGCGGGATTCGAGACGGTGGGGATCGATCTCGACGAGGCGAAGGTTCGCCGAATTTCCTCCGGAGACCCGTGCGGCATCGATGTGTCGCGGGCCGAGATCGAAGCGATGACGGCGTCCGGGCGGCTCGTCGCGACGACCGATTTCGCCCAACTGGAGGGTCTCGACAGCGTCAATATCTGTGTGCCTACCCCCCTCAGGAAGACGAAGGATCCTGATCTCTCACACGTGGTGTCGGCCGTGGAGGCGATCGCCACCCATCTACACGCGGGCCAGCTCGTGATTCTCGAATCGACGACCTACCCCGGCACCGTCGATGAGGTGGTGCGTCCGATGCTCGAAGCGACCGGGCTCCGGGGCGGCGACGATTTCTTTCTCGCGTTTTCTCCCGAACGGGTAGACCCGGGCAACACCAAGTGGACCACCGCCAACATTCCCAAGGTCGTGGGTGGCATCGACCCCGACTCGACCGCCGTGGCCCAGGCCCTATACGAGCAGGTGGTCAGCACCGTGGTACCGGTCTCGTCGCCGAGCGTGGCCGAAATGGTGAAGCTGCTGGAGAACACGTTCCGCGCGGTCAACATCGGGTTGGTCAACGAACTGGCGCTTATGAGTCATCGGCTCGGTGTCGACGTCTGGGAGGTCATTGACGCCGCCAGCACGAAGCCATTCGGATTCATGCCGTTCTACCCCGGGCCTGGACTGGGTGGGCACTGTATTCCGATTGACCCGTTCTACCTGAGCTGGAAGGCGAAGCAGAGCGGCTTCGAGAGCCGTTTCATCGAATTGGCCGGTCACATCAACTCGGGTATGCCCCGGTTTGTCGTCGAGCTCGTGGTCGCGGCGTTGAGCGAGCGACGTAAGCCGCTGCACGACGCCCGGGTGCATCTGTTCGGCATGGCGTACAAGCCGAGCGTGGGCGACATCCGCGAGTCACCCGCGGTCGATATCGCCCACTTGTTGCAGCGGGGCGGGGCCACGGTGTCGTACACCGACCCGCACGTGCCCATTGTGAAACATGGCGACCTCGACCTCGAGACCGTGCCGTGCGAGGCGGCGCTCGAACAGGGGTTCGACTGCGGTGTCATCACGACCGGGCATCCCGAGTTCGACTATGTTGCGATTGTGGAGCGGTCAGACTGTCTGGTCGACACACGCAACGCCCTTAAGGGGCTCTCGGGGGCTCACATTCATCGGTTGTAGCAGTGGGCGGCACGGCCGATTTTCGTCAACGCCTGAGTCATCCTTCGACTGACGATGTCTAAACGCGCAATCATTACCGGGATTACCGGGCAAGACGGTTCTTATCTCGCTGAGTTGTTGCTCGACAAGGGGTATGAGGTTGTCGGGGTCACTCGTCGTCTGAGCGCGCCGAACACCGGGCGCATCGAGCATCTGCTGGGACGGATCGAGCTGCGACCGGCCGATCTGCTCGATCAGCTGTCGTTGATGACAGTCGTCGACGAGGTGCGTCCGCACGAGTTCTACAACCTGGCGGCCATGTCGTTCGTGCCGGCGTCCTGGGATCAGCCGCTGCTGACCGGCGAGTTCAATGCCCAAGGGGTGACCCGGGTGCTCGAGGCCATCCGTCGTGTCGACACGTCGATTCGGTTGTACCAGGCGTCATCGAGTGAGATGTACGGCAAGGTGCGGGAGACCCCACAAAGCGAGGACACGCCGTTCTATCCGCGTAGCCCGTACGGCGTCTCGAAGGTGTTCGCGCACTACATCACCGTAAACTACCGCGAGAGCTACGATCTCTTTGCGGCGTCCGGTATCCTGTTTAACCACGAATCGCCCCGGCGCGGTCTTGAATTCGTGACCCGCAAGGTCACAGATGGGGTAGCCCGGATCAAGCTCGGTCTCGCGAAGAGTCTGTCTTTGGGCAATTTGGACGCGCACCGCGACTGGGGCTTCGCGGGGGACTACGTGCGCGCGATGTGGTTGATGCTGCAACAGGAGACGCCCAGCGACTACGTGATCGCGACCGGTGTCAGTCACTCGGTCCAGGAACTGGTGCAGACGGCGTTCGACCATGTCGGATTGGACTGGCAGGAGCACGTCAAGACCGACCCCAAATTCCTGCGCCCGGCCGAGGTCGACCATCTGATCGGCGACTCATCCAGGGCGCGGGCACAGCTTGGCTGGCAGCCGAACGTCGACTTCACGAGACTCGTCACGATGATGGTCGACGCTGACCTCGAGCGGCACCAGTCCGGCCGGGCTCCCGTGTCCGTGTACTAGGGACCCCGGTCACACGTATGGCCATCGGAAGCTCGGGTCCGAAGCGTCGCTCTCTGTTGCGTTGGGGACAGGACCACCCCTACCGCAGGCTCCGACCACGGTCGGAACAGGCCGTTCCCCCATGTCACGAGCGTTGATCACGGCCGTGCCGTTCGGCGAAGTGGACCGGTCGTCGCTGGATCTTCTCCGCGCGGCCGGCGTGCCATTCGATCTCAACCCGCTCGGCCGGAAGCTGACGGCTGAGGAACTGGTCTCCCTCATTCCAGGCTACGACCTGCTGATTGCCGGGACGGAACCGATCACCGAGAGGGCCATCGAGGCAGCGGACCGGTTGCGGCTGATTTCCCGGGTGGGTGTCGGTCTCGACAGCGTCGATCTTGCCGCCGCCCGCCGGCGAGGAATTCCGGTCGCCTATACACCGGAAGCGCCGGCCGACGCCGTGGCCGAACTGACGATTGGGATGGCGCTTTCGCTCCTGCGCGGCGTGCATCTGGCCAACCAGGCGGTCCGGGCAGGCGTGTGGCAGCGACTGCAGGGCCGGCGTCTGGCTCGCGTCACGGTTGGAGTGGTGGGAGTGGGGCGGATCGGTCGTCGCGTGATCACGCTGCTGTCGGTCTTCGGGTGCCGGGTTCTGGCCAACGACGTGAGGCCGGTGTCGCTGGATGCTCCGCACGGCCACGTCGAATGGGTCGATCTCGCCACTCTGCTCCGTGAGTCGGATCTCGTCACGTTACATGTGCCGCTAACTCGTCGCACTCGGCGTTTGGTCGGTGCCGCAGAGCTGGCCACGATGCGACCCGGCGCGTTGCTGATCAATACCTGCCGTGGCGGTGTCGTCGATGAGGGGGCACTGGCGGCGGCCTTGCGGGATGGACGCCTCGGGGGTGCCGGCGTCGACACGTTCACTCACGAGCCGTATGACGGGGAGCTCGTCGGCATCGAGACCTGCCTGATCACCCCGCACATAGGGTCGATGGCGGCGGACTGTCGCCAGCGTATGGAGCAGGGCGCGGCTCAGAACGTGGTCGCGTTTCTTCATGGCGACCCGCTTGATGCGCTCGTCCCCCAGTCAGAATACGACCTGCACGCCGAGGACCGGTCGGCGGCACGCTGAGCCTCGCAGCCGGGCAAATCACCCGTCTCGGTGACACGGGGGTCTACCACGGGCTGCTAGGGCGGGCCACACCGCCGGCGACTGGGCCTCGACCACGTTCCTACGCGCGGTCGGTGTTGCCATCCCCGACCGCACGATGCGATGCAGGTCGACCAGCGGTGCAACCGCCCGCCAGTCGAAGTCGAAGGGGATCGGCTGGTGACCACCGCGCCGACCGGCGTCAATGCCTGTTTCCTGCGAAACCACCTCGAGCCGTCTATTCCGGCCTGCACGCCGGAGGCCGCGTTTCGGCTCCTCCAGGTGCGCCGAAACCGCTTCTGGATGATTTTAGGTCATAAGCCTGAAGCTGCGACTTCAACACCGCCCAGTCTGTTGATTGGGATCCTCGCATGTTGTACAATTCGCGAAACTTGGCCGTTGTCAGCCCCGCATTATTGCCTCATTTTTCGCTTGCCCACAGGCATCCCTGCAAAGATGTGTTACTAGTCCCGGTGAGTAGTTACCGGAACCGGGCAGAGCGCGCCGTGGAGTCAAGCGAGCGGTGGATTGCGGGGGTGAGGTCCGGTTCGCCGTTCGGGGCCGATTGATCGAAGGCCGGTGACTGACGGCTCGCTCTGGCGTCCGTGGGTCCGGCGCACGAACACACGCGCAGAGACGCTCGCGCAGTCCGACGGACTGGTGTATTCCGGTCGTGACTGAGAGGGCGGAGTTGTATCAAAAACCTGTTTCCACTCATGCGACTCACCGCTGAACATCTCAGGCCCGTCACGTTCGTGGTGTTCGACTTCGACGGGGTCTTCACCGATAACCGCGTGCTGGTCGATCAAGACGGCAAAGAGGCGGTGTTCTGCTCGCGTGCTGACGGACTGGGCCTCCAGGCGTTGCGTCGTCTAGGCCTCGGCTCGCTCGTGCTGTCCACGGAGACGAATCCGGTGGTTTCGGCCAGGGCCGCGAAGCTGGGCATCGAGTGTGTCCAGGGGCTGGGCGACACCAAGTGGGCTGCGCTCCGCCAGATTCTCGCGGACCGCGACCTCGCAACTGACCAGGTCGCCTACGTCGGCAACGACATCAACGACGTGGACTGTCTGCGCAATGTGGGGGTCTCCATCTGCGTGGCTGACGCGTATCCGGCCGCCCTGGTCGTGGCGCGCTACGTAACTGAGCGGTCAGGCGGGCTGGGCGCGGTGCGTGAGGTGTGCGACTTGCTGGTGGAGGCGCACGAGGGCTCGCCAGCGTGAGCGCGGCGCCCACCTTGGTCGTCCGCGCCGCTCCCGCCCTAGGTCACCCGTCGCCGCCGGTCAGTTTGGACGCGGCGCCGTGGCGGACGATGTTCCTCTCCGTGCCGGCCGGCCACCACGTGGCGGACCTCACGCGCGGGTCGTTTCTGCGAGCGTTGCTCGACGCGCAACCGCGACCTCGGATCGTGGTGTTGTCTCCGTTCGCTTCGGATCCCCAGCTGGTGTCGGAGCTTGAGCGACAGGATGTGCGTTGTGTCCCGATGTTCGCGCCGCCACCCAGCCTCGGCGCACGGGTGGTCGATTCGATTCTGAGCGAACGGTTTCTCCTTGAGTCCCGCTTGCGGGCGGTCCGGATCCAGCGTGACCGCGCGCGGTTGATGGAGAAATGGCGGGGGCGTGGCGCCCTCATCGCGCTCAAGGCGGCGGTGTGTCGGCTGCCGGTGTCCCGACGCGGCTGGTTTCGGGTGGCACAGCGGATCACCGACGTGTCCGGCTATCGGACGCTGTTCCAGACCCATCGGCCTGATCTGCTCGTGACCGCAACCGCCGGCTTTCTCCCGATCGAGGTACCGCTGATTTATGCGGCCAAGCGCTTCGGCGTGCCGCAGATGGGTGTCGACCTCGGGTGGGACAATCTGTCGTCGAAATATCACACTGTCCTGCCGGTCGACCAACTGGCCGTCTGGAACGAGACGATGCGTGATGAAGCGGTTCGCTACCACGGCTTCCGGGCTGACCACGTCCGGGTGACCGGAGCGCTGCCCTTCGACGCCTATTTCGGTGGCGAGCCCATTCCGACCAGAGCCGAGCTGTGTGCATCGGTCGGCGCCGACCCTGCTCGCCCACTGGTCACACTGGCCACCGCCCCCGCGCTGGTGTATCCGACCACCGATCGGGTGGTCGAGATTCTCGTGCGAGCGATCGACGAGGGGGCATTTGGCAACGAGGCCCAGCTCCTGGTGCGCGTGCATCCGCGCGACCACGTGGACCTGTACTCGAGGTTCCACGACGGTCGACACGTCTTCGTCGAGAAGCCGTTCCAGCAACTTGAGTGGAGCCACGGGTCGCCGGAGCTCGATTCGTTCACCCCAGGGACCGAGGATCGACGTCGGCTGGCCGCGACGCTAGCCCACAGCGACGTGATCGTGAACTTTGCCTCCACGACGACCGTAGAGGCGGCGCTCTTTGACACGCCGGTTGTAAATATCGGTTTCGACGAGACGCCCGACTTGCCGCTGCCACTCTCCATCACCCGGTATTACCAGTTTGAACACTATCAGCCGGTGGTGGAGACCGGTGCGGCGCATGTAGCCGTGAGCGCCATCGATCTCGTGCGTGCTGTGGCGCGCTATCTGGCCGACCCGGCGAGGGATGGTGTGGGACGTCGTGCGCTCGCGCGGCGGTGCTGCGCGTTTACCGATGGCCAGGCCGGCGCACGGCTCGGGCAGTGGGTGCTCGACACGCTCGCGGCGACGCCGCCCGCCGGAGCCCCGTCGTGAGGGGGGGCACGTACCGCCGCTCGGGCCGAGGCCGAAGCTTCGCCCAGCTCGTCCAGCAGGCCCGGCTGCTCGTGCTCCGCGACTTCCGGTTTCGCTACCGGCAAGCCTATCTGGGGTACATCTGGGCGGTCGCTCGCCCCGTAGCGAGCATGCTGCCGTTGATCCTGGTTGGCAATGCCTTTGGTCTCGGGGGCGAGATGGACGCGACCGAATACGCACTCTTCGCGCTGGCCGGGTTCCTGTTGTGGCAGATGTTTTGGGACTCGGTCATTTCCCCGCAGTGGCTCGCCCGCCGGCTTCGGCGTACCTTCAAGGAGGCGCCGCTTCGACCTGAAGCGGTGGTGGCGGCCGGGGCCGGACTGGTGCTGTTCAACGCCTCGTTCTACGCCGCGATCTTTGTTCTGGCCTCGGCCCTGACCAGGACCGCGCCACCGGCCACACTGTGGCTGGCGTTGCTGGCCTTTCCGGTTATCGTCCTCGGCGGGCTGGCCATCGGTGCCTTCTTCGTGCCCCTGACGTTCGTGTATCTCGACTTCCGTTTCGGGCTGCCGCTGTTGTCGCCATTCTTGCTCTGGACCGCGCCGATTCTCTACGCGTCACCGAAGGCGGGGGTCCTGGCCGTCGTCAACCGTTGGAACCCGCTGACCTATCTGATCAACATCCCACGTCAGTGGCTCGTGCGAGGCACGACAGGTGACGAGCTGGTGTTTCTGATCTGCGCGCTGGTGTTCGGCGCGCTGTTCTGGTTGGCGCTGCGGTTCCTGCGCCGCGCCATGCCGCTGGCGGTGGAGAGCCTGCCGTAGTGTCCGCGGTCGACACCGGATCGACGTGGCTTGACAGCCCGTGGTGAAAGTCCCGCTGCATTCCAGAAGGGTGACCTGCAGTACCTCTCTCTGGCGGTCTCGCACGCTGTAGCCGGCGTCATGCTGGGCGTGCCCGCGGAATTGACGAGAACAATCGATGTCGATCCGGCGCACCTGCTGGGTGCCTGGGTCGACCGGATGCTGTCATGAAGATTCTGTTTTCGATGCGGCACCCGGGCGCGCTCCGGAACTTCGCGTCCACGGTGCGGGAACTCGCCGACCGGGGGCACCACGTGCATCTCACGTTTGTCATGCAGGACAAGCTGGGCGACGGGCGTCTTCTGTGGGACCTCACGGACGACTACGCGACGATTACGCATTCGGAACTGGCCACGAAGAAAACCCCGTATCGCTTCTGGCTCGGGCTCGCTCGAGGGGTCCGTTTCTGGGCCGATTTCCTGCGGTATCTCGGTCCAGAGTACCGGGACGCCGACAAGCTTCGCGAGCGGGCGCAGTTGCGGTTGCCTCGGTCGCTGGTTGGTTTCAGTAAATTGCCACTGATCAATAGCGGCCTCGGACGCCGTGGGCTGTCCAGGTTGCTGCTCTGGATCGAACAGGCGATTCCGGCGGACACGTGGGTCAATACGCTCATAGCGTCACAGAACCCCGATGTCGTGCTGGTCACGCCGCTCGTTGACCTCGGGTCAGACCAGGCCGACTATCTCAAGAGCGCCCGCGCCCTTGGGATCCGGACCGGGCTGTGCGTGCACAGCTGGGACAACCTCACCAACAAGGGCCTCATCCGGATCAAGCCCGACCGTGTGTATGTGTGGAACGAGCTGCAGAGACAGGAGGCGGTCGCCATGCACGGCCTGCCGCCAGAGCACGTCCTCGCGACGGGGGCGCCGGTCTACGACCAGTGGTTCGATCGGACCCCGAGCACCACTCGTGAGGAATTCTGCGCGAAGGTCGGGTTGCCCGCCGATCGCCCGTTCGTGGTGTATCTCTGTTCGTCTGGCTTCATCGCGCCGAACGAGGCGGCGTTCGTGGAGCGCTGGGTTCGCGCGCTGGGCGAGGCCCCAGGCAAAGATGCTGAGGGGGTGCGTAACGCGTCCATCCTGGTGCGGCCGCACCCGCAGAACCTGCAGCCGTGGCACAAACACGACTTCGCCGAGTTCGATCACGTCTCGGTCTGGCCGGCTGGTGGCGACAACCCCGTGGACGCCGGCTCCAAGAACGATTTCTACGATTCGTTGTTTCACAGCGTGGCGGCCGTCGGGGTGAACACCAGCGCGCAGATCGAGGCGGGTATCGTCGGGCGGCCGGTCTTCACGATCCAGACCGACGAGCATATCGGGACACAGGAAGGCACCCTGCACTTCAAGCACTTGCTCGAGGCCGGCGGTGGGCTCGTGCACAACGCGCACGACTTCGCTGAACATGTCGCGCAACTCGGGCACGTGTTCGACCAGCGGTCCAACGAGGAAGCGAAGCTCAGGGGGTTCATCGAGGCGTTCGTGCGACCGAAGGGCCTCGACGTGGCCGCGACCCCGCTCATCGCGGACGCTATCGAGGAGCTCGGACGTCTCCCGCGCCCGTCAGCCGCCGGCACTCCGGGGTGGCTGTACCCGCTGAGATGGTTGCTGTATCCGGTGGCGATCGGCCTGAAGGTGGTCCGGGAATTTACTCGAACGTCGCGCAAGCGGCAGCGCCAGCTGCGACCGTTGACGCTGAGCGGGATGATGCTGAAGCCCATCTTCTCCGGGCTCGATGTGTGCCTCCGCTGGCGGCCGGCCAAGACCTTCGTCAAGAAGTACGTGGTGCCGCGGGTTGTGCCGCGGATGAGTACGGATGAACCGACCGAGGAAATGGTCGCGATTCCACGCATCATCGACAAGTTGCACAAGAGCGATCGCCCGCTGATCGTCGGTCCATGGCTGAGTGAGGTCGGGTTCGAGATTTTGTACTGGGTGCCGTTCCTGCGTTGGGTGAAGACCTATCGGCACTTCGACCCGGAGCGACTGGTCATCGTCTCGCGCGGCGGCGTCGCCGCCTGGTACGAGGGTATCGGCGCGCGGTACATCGACGTGTTCGACTTCTTCACGCCGTCGCAGATCAAGCAGCGCCACGACCAGCGGCTCGCGGAAGGCGAGGTAAAACAACGGGCGCTGACGGAGTTCGACCGCGACGTGGTCAAGCTCGTCAAACTCGCCATTGAACGTCGGGACGCGGAGCTGTTCCACCCGATGTACATGTATCGACTGTTCTACCCCTATTGGAAGAGCCGCGCGTCCATCAACCTCATCGAGTCGTTTTCCTCTTTCGAGCGGTTGCCGGCGATCGACGCCTCGGACGTGACGTCCAAGCTCCCCGACGACTACGTGGCCGTCCGCTTCTACTACAACAATCCGTTCCCAGAGACCGTGGAGAACATGGACTTTGTTCGCCGTCTCCTGACGCGGGTCACTGAAATCACCGACGTCGTGCTGCTCAACCCCGGATTCCTTGTGGATGATCACTGGGACCTGAAGCCGGATGTGACGCGACGCGTGCACAGCATCGACCAGTTGTTGGAGCCCAGGAACAACCTGGAGGTGCAGACGAAAGTCATCAGTGGCGCCCGCGCCTACGTCGGTAATTACGGCGGCCTGTCGTATGTCGCTCCGTTCTACGGCGTCCGGTCGCTGGCCTTCTATTCGAACCCGGAGCATGTGGCGCCTCATCATCTTGACCTGATGTATCGCGCGGCCGCCACGCTGAAGCGCGGGTCCTTCGTCGCGCTCGACGTGCACTCGCTCGACCTGCTGAGCCTGGTCGTGGAGGGACATGCGTTGGATGCGTCATCGACAGCGCCCGACACTCCGGGAAGCCCCGGACGCGTGACCGAGCCCTGGGCCGGCGATCCGGCGCCGAGCGAGTCCGTACGGTGAGAGTGCTCTTCGTCCTGCAGTACCCGGGCTATCTGCGGTACTTCGATTCGGCCCTCGAAGCGCTGAGTCAACGCGGGCACCAGGTGTTGGTGGCCTTCGACCAGCCGCACAAGCAACCGGAAGGACTGGCGGCGCTGGAGAGCATCGACGGTGACGTCGAGGTGCTCGATGCGGTGCCGCGGCGCCCAGACATCTGGAACCCCGTGGCACGCGGCATACGGGGTACCATCGACTACGCGCGGTATTTGCACCCGCGGTTCGAGCATTCATCCTATCTGCGGGATCGAATGCGCACCGTCCTGCCGCCACTGACCCGGTTTCTGGGCCGGTGGACGACGACCACCGCGGAGCGCACCGCCCGCATCGTGCGGGTCCTGTTGGCGTGCGAGCGGGCGGTGCCCAGCAGCAGGGCGTTGGAAACGTATCTGCGACGGATTGCCCCAGACGTGCTTGTCGTGTCGCCGCTCGTGACCGATCAGTGCCCCCAAGTTGATCTCATCAAAGCCGCTCGGCGGGTTGGGGTGCGCAGCGCCTTGTGCGTGGCCTCCTGGGATCACCTGACCACGAAGGGGCTGATGCGTATCCAGCCCGACCTGGTGGCTGTGTGGAACCACGATCAGCGTCGGGAGGCACTCGATTTTCACGGTGCGGTTGCCGAGCGGATCGTCGTGACCGGGGCCCAGTGCTTCGACCGATGGTTCGATCGGACCCCACGTCGGTCGCGCGACGATTTCTGCCGACGGGTTGGTCTGTCCCCAGACCGTCCGTTCGTCGTGTTCACCGGTTCTACGGCCTCGATTTCCGCACCCTCACCGGAGGTGCGGTTCGTCAAACGCTGGATCGAGGCGGTGCGTAGCGGGCCCGGTTCGTTAAAAGAGCTGGGCATCTTGATCCGCCCGCATCCATACAATTGCGCGCATTGGGAATCGGTGGATCTGTCGAGCTATGCCAACGTGGCGGTCTATCCGAGGAGTGGCGCGAATCCGGTCGACAACGACGATCGGGCCGATTACTACGACACGTTGCACCACGGTGCCGGCATCGTCGGCATCAACACGTCGGCCATGATCGAGTCCGGTATTCAAGACCGGCCAGTATTCACCATTGTCGACTCATCATTCGACGAGACACAGACCGGCACCCTGCACTTCAGATATCTGCTGCCGGAGAACGGAGGCCACCTCCAGCGCGCGACCAGCCTCAAGGAACACACGCGTCAGCTCTCGGCGACCATAGACGGAGGGCAGGCCCCGTCGGCCCGCGCGTTCACGAAGACGTTCGTGCGGCCTCACGGGCTGGATGTCGCGGCAACGCCGCGACTTGTGGCGGCGCTTGAGCAACTGGCCGGCACCGTCCCGGAGGCGGACCACGTGCTTCCCGTACGCCTGTGGCCGCTGCGAGCCGGCTTGTGGACCCTGGCGGTTTTCCTGGTGGTTTTCGACGCGCGCCGCGCGCAGCGGTTTGCGAACACTGTGGCATCACTATCAATGGCGGCTTGGCAGTTCTGGAAGTGGCGCGAGCGCCTAGGGAAGGCCCGCAAGCGCTTCCGCTCACGTGGTGCAGTTCTATGAGCGAGCAGACCCCAACCGAAGAGTTGTCGGCTACTCCCCACGCTGCGGCCGACGCGTGGGACGCGCAGCTCCGCGTCCGCCGCACGGCGGCCGCCTACCAGGCCTACCTGCGGGTCCGACGACAGGTGCTTGGTCTCATGGCGCTGGGGCGGAACCGCCGACTGATCGGTCACGCGCCCAGCGACTACTGGTCAGGTGAACTGGCCAAATTCGAGTATATGCTCGACGCGTCGCCACTGATCATCGAGAAGCTGCGCCACCATACCCACAATCTCACCGGGCTTCATGCCAATCACTACCGGCAGAGTTTGAATCGTCAGCGCGAACGGTTCACCGAGAAGCTTGCGGCCCTGCGTGCGCTAGACGACGCGGATCTCTGGGTACCCGAGGCGACGCTCCTCGGAGGTTTTGGGTTCGACATCGAGGGCGACCTCGTCAATATCGACACCTTGAAGTTCTACGAAGTGCTGATCGCCATGCGGATGGGGGCAGTGCTCAGCGAGATGCGCCAAGCGACTGAGCGGAAACTCGTGTGGGAGATCGGCGCCGGGTGGGGCGGGTTCCCCTACCAGTTCAAGAAGCTGTGCCCCAATGTCACCTACGTCATCACGGACTTCCCCGAGTTGTTCCTGTTCTCGGCCACCTATCTGATGGCGGCCTTTCCCGACGCCAAAGTGCGGTTTTACGGAGAAGTCGCCCCGCAGGAGACGTTCAACGACTGGCGGGATCTCGACTTCATCTTCCTCCCTGACACGTTTCACGCCGCGGCTCGTCCAGAGCAGGTCGATCTGATGATTAACATGGTGTCTTTTCAGGAGATGACGACCCAGCAGGTCGAGGGATACGTCCGTCACGCATTTGAACTGGAGTGCCCCTACCTCTATAGCCTCAACCGGGACCGGTCGCATCACAATCAGGAACTGAGCAACGTTCGCTCGATTATCGGGCAGTACTACTGGCCGCACGGGATCGACGTGCTGCCGGTTAGCTACACCAAGATGCTGGACGCCGACCCCACCCCAAAGGACAGTGGGTACAAGCATGTAGTGGGATGGCGTCGTGTGTTCGAGTCGGAACTCGCTTGATGAGCGGACCGCGGGTCGTCATCGGCGCTCCGATGTACAACCACGCCGACGATCTTCTGGAGACGCTCGAGTCGTTGCTCATCCAGTCGTATCGAGATTTTCGATTGGTATGTGTGGACGACCAATCGACGGACGCGACGGGAGAGATCGTCCTGCGCTACGCGGCACGAGACCCTCGGGTCGTCTACACCAGGAACCCGAGCCGGTTGGGGATGATCGACAACTGGCGTCTCGCCTTCGAAGTCGCGCTCGAGGACGCACCGGATGCCGAGTACTTCGCCTGGGCCAGCGACCACGATATCTGGCACCCTCACTGGCTGGCCACTCTGGTGGCGGAGCTGGATGCGCATCCGGAGGCGGTACTGGCGTACCCGCGAAACCGGCGAATCGGACCGGACGGGGTGATGAACGACAAGCGCCCGTGGGAGTTCGCCACGGCCGGGGTGGACGATCGACGCGCCCGGTTCCGGCGGACGATGCGCCACATGTCGGCCGGGAATATGATCTACGGGCTCGGGCGCGTCGGCGCCATCAGGCGTGCCGGGGTGTTTCGTCACGTCCTGGTGCCGGACCGCCTGCTGTTGATGGAGTTGGCACTGGAGGGACAGTTCCGACAAGTACCGGACATTCTCTGGTTCCGGCGTTGGTATGGGCCGATCTTCAGTTTGCACCGCCAGCGACTCGCCTTCTTTCCGAACGGCCGGCCCTTTTACTCCTTCGTTCCATGGTGGATCAGCCATGCGACCGTGCTCACGTGGACGCTCGGGGTGCGTGGCGAGCGGTCGCCCGGCATCAGCCGTTGGGCCGGGCTTCGGCTCGGGGGGCGCTACCTCCGTTTGGCCGGACGGCTGCACCTTCGGCAGGAATTGAGGCAGCTACGATTGGACCTTTTCGAGCACGCCACGTTTCTGAAGCCGATCTACCTCCGCGCGCGGGGGTACTATCGCGGGTTCAGGCGGCGGTCAACCATCGGCCGCCTCAGGGCGCGATGGCACAAGTGGTTCGGCAATGCCGAGAGGAGACAGAAACTCGTGCAGCGCACTAGACGCAAGGCCGGTAAGGCAGCCAGCGAGGCGATTGCGCCTCCTGGGCGGTTTTTCTTGCGAGCGGTGCGGTCGCTGCCGCTCATGCAGAGTCGCATCATACCGTGGCTCGTCCGACAGGAGATCGAAGAGGTGCCGGCTGGGCGGGAGGTGGGCTTGATGCGACGGGAGCTGCGCCGGGTGGCGCAGAGTGGCAAGCCGATCATCGTCGGTCCCTGGTTGTCGGAAGTGGGTTTCGAGGTGCTCTACTGGATTCCGTTTCTGACCTGGGCTGTCAAGGAGTTCGAGCTGAGTTCGGACCGGCTGGTCGTCGTCTCCCGGGGCGGCGCTCGTGCATGGTATCGGGACCTGGCGGGTCACTACGTCGATATCTTCGATCTGATGTCGGTGAAACAATTCAGGCGGCGCAACGAGTCTCGCTGGCAGGACGGCGGCAATCAGAAGCAGATGGCCGTCGGTGACTTCGACGATCGGATCGTCGAGTTGGTGAAGGCACGGCAGGGGTTGAACGACGTCACGGTTTTGCACCCCGCCGTCATGTATCGCCTGCTGCGATATTACTGGTACGAGAAGGGCGCGATCAGCCTGCTACAGAAGCATGCGGTCTACAGGCGGATGCCGGCGATGGATGCTGCGTCCATGCTCAAGACGCTACCCAAGGAATATGTGGCGGTCCGGTTCTACTTCCGGCCCTCCTTCCCCGATACGCCGGAGAATCGCACCCTTATTGCTCGGCTCATCCGCGCGCTCGCGCGGCGGACGCCGGTCGTCTTGCTGAACCCTGGTCTCAGCCTGGACGACCACGAAGACTTCGACCCCGGGACCGGGATGGGTGTGCACAAGCTCGACCATCTGATGACGCCGACGACGAATCTGGAGGTGCAGAGCGCTGTCATCGCCCATGCGCGGGCCTTCGTCGGCACCTACGGAGGGCTGTCGTATCTGGGGCCCTTCTATGGGGTACCGTCCATCGGACTCTTTTCGGATGAAGCCGAGCTCGTTTCGACCCATCTGGACGTGTCTCGGCGACTGTCCCGCCGCCTCGGAGCCCCACTCGTCACACTCGATGTGCGGGAGCTTGCGATGGTCGAGATGCTGTTCGATACCCTGGGTCGGGACATCGAGACACCGATCGTCCCCGTCATCCCGGCATCGTCGACGTCGTGACACTGGCATCACTCACTCTGACACTGAACCAGCACTGCGTATGATTCTGACAACAGATGAACTGAAGAACTATCACGGCCGCGTGGCCATGGTCGACGGCGCGTTCGACCCGCTCCATCACGGCCACATCGCCTACTTTCGCGCGGCGCGCGCGCTGGGGACGAAGCTGTTGTGCAACATTGCCCCAGACAGCTATGTCTCGACGAAGCATCCGGTGCTGCTCGAATCGTCTCGGCGCGCCCAGGTCATCGACGCGCTCGCCGATATCGACTACACCCACGTCAGTCACTCAGAGACCGAAACGGTGCTGCGCGAACTGCGTCCTACCCACTTCATCAAGGGGAAGGATTGGGCGGGGTGTCTTCCGCCCGAGCAGGAGCGGGTCTGTTCGGAACTGGGCATCGAAATCGTCCTGCTGGACACCCTGCTCGATTCGTCGTCGGCACGGTTACGCAGATACCGCCCGCCCTCACCCGACGGCGAGGGAGAGGTCAGCGTGTTCGAACAGCTCGTCGCGGACCAGCGACCGGTGGAGTCGGGCCACTACGACGCCGAGTATTTCGTGAGCGACTGGCGCGAGGAAAACAACGACTACACGATCGAGGCGCGACGTAGAATCGAGGGACGCCATCCGGCCGTCATCAAGGAGACATTTCAACCGACACGCGTGCTGGACGTGGGGTGCGGTCCCGGCATGCTGCTATTCCTGCTGCAGGAACAAGGCATCGTGGCTGACGGTGTCGACTTCAGCCCGAGCTGCAGGGAGCTGGCGCCGCCCGAGGTCAAGGAGCGGATCAAGACCGGCACCACGGCGGACCCGGGTCTGTTTGCCGACAATTCCTACGACCTCGTCATCTGCCGTGAGGTGATGGAGCACTTGACTGTGCTCCAGGTACGGGACACCGTGCGCAACTTGTGCCGGGTCACCTCGCGCTACGTCTATGTCACGACGCGGTTTCACCCGGACCCCGCTGGGTTGCTCGACGTGACGACTCAGTTCGAGGTCGATCCCTCGCACATCACGCTGCTCAACAAGGACTTCCTTCGAGTGATGTTTGTGCTCGAGGGGTTACGGCGGCGGCTCGACTTGGAGTCGACCATCGACTGGATGGGCAAGGGCCGGGTACTCGTATACGAGAAACCGGGGCCGGCAGCGTGAGCGAGCAGCCCGCCGTCGGAACCGGGCGCGCCGACGGCGTGCTCGGATATCACCTCAATCCCCTGACCTGCGGAGTGGCAAAGTTCAACCTGCTGCTTGCGCGTCATCTGGAGGTGCCGATGCTCAGCGTGTTCGACGACCGGGCCGCGTTGATGGCGCATCCCGTGCTATCGCTCAAGCAGTCCGAGTTTTCCGACACTGACAGCGCCGCACTGGTGTCATTGCTCGGCACGGCGTCGTGGCGTGGCGGGTTCAGTCTGTTTCTGCACGCGTGGACCGACACGGATGTGGAGCGGTCGCTGCTGTCTCGGGCCGCGACAGTGTATTGCGGCAACGCCGAGCTCGTCGCCGAGCTGCGGGTGCAGCGTCCAGACGTACAGGACTCCTGGTGCCCATCGACCTTGCTCGAGCCGCAGCGCTTCCGGTTGGAGGGGCTCTCCGTGTTCGCGTTCGGGATGGCGCACAAGGTGCGGTCGGAGCTGCACCGGACGGTGCACGCGCTGCTGGAGCAGACGGGCCGGCCGTATTCCGTCTATCTCTCCACGGCGTTGCATGAGGGCACCGCGTTTGATGAGCGGTTCACGGTGGTCTTCGACGAGTTGCGGGAGATCTACGGCGAGCATATTTATTTTCTGGGGTACATGTCTGACACGGCGGTGTACAACTATTTGATCGACACGACGTTCTTCGCCGCCTTCTTCGACAAAGGGGTGCGGGCCAACAACACCACCGTCAATGCCGCCATGGACTGCGGGTCGGTGGTGCTCACCAATTTCGACGAGCACTCGCCCGGGGTCTTCGACCACATGCACAACGTGATCGACATCCACCGGTGCGAGGCACTACCGACGGAGCCGGACACACTGCAGTCGATCGCCGACAGCGCGCGGGCGACCGCATCCGGCGCACTGGGCTGGGACGCGCTGGTGTCCCGCATACGCGGCTAGCCGCCCACAGTTCTTCATTTACCTCGTGGAGGAGGACCGGACGATGTCACGCGAATTGAAGCTGGGAGGGCACGTCGTCAGCGACGACAACCCTGCCTACGTCATTGCGGAGGTCGGGCATAACCACCAAGGCAACCTCGAGACGGCGAAAGAGATGTTCCGCCAGGCGCAGTCCTGCGGGGTGAGCGCGGTGAAGCTGCAGAAGCGGGACAATCGGACCCTCTTTACCCAGACCGCCTTCGACAAGCCGTACGAGAACGAGAACAGTTTCGGCGCGACCTACGGCGAACATCGCGAGGCGCTCGAATTCGGCAACGAGGAGTATGTCGAACTGAAGGCGTATGCCGCCGAACTGGGGTTGGATTTCTTTGCCACCGCGTTCGACGTACTCAGTGCCGACTTTCTCGAGGCGCTGGACATGCCCGCCTACAAGATCGCCTCGGGCGACCTGCGGAACCTACCGCTGTTGGCGCACGTGGCCGCGTTCGGGAAACCGATCATCGTGAGCACCGGCGGCGGGACCATGGAAGACGTCGAACGCGCCTACGAGACGGTGATGGCCATCAACACGCAACTCTGCATCATGCAGTGCACCTGCGGCTATCCGGTGGAGTTCGACGAGCTCAACCTGCGGGTCATCGACACCTATCGTCAGCGATTCCCAGACATCGTGATTGGCTACTCGGGGCACGACAACGGCATTGCGATGCCGGTCGTGTCCTATGTGCTGGGCGCGCGGGTCATCGAGAAGCACTTCACGCTGAACCGGGCGATGAAGGGAACCGACAACGTCTTCTCGCTTGAACCGGTCGGCATGCGCAAGATGACCCGCGACCTCGAGCGAGCCCGACGGAGCATGGGCGACGGGACGAAGGTCGTCTTTCCGAGTGAGGCCGGGCCGGTGCTGAAGATGGGCAAGAAGCTGGTCGCGGCCCGCGACGTGCCGGCCGGTCAGACGCTGACCGTGGATGACATAGCGGTCAAGTCGCCGGGCGACGGGCTTGCCCCGGTCGAGATCCAACGCGTGATCGGGGCGGTGACAAAGGTGGCGCTGTCCGTGGACGACCCCCTCTCGCTTGACCAACTCGAGTTGGCCGGCCAGTAGGCTAGCAGCCCGTGGCAAAAGTCCCGCTGCATTCGACCGTCGCTGAATCCGGCCGATCCGCGTTGTTCACCGGTCAAATATTGCCGGTATTTTCCCTCTTCTCGCCTTGCTCGACCGAACCAGCGTCGGTCTCCGTGCAACGCGGGAATTTCACCAAGGACTGATAGTGCATCGTGTCCGGCCACGGCGCGCGACAATGCGCGCCCCGCGGCGGCGGAGTGGGGCACTCGGGGTCCCCGCGTAGCCGTCGCGTGGGGTTCGGGGCGTAACCCCGTCAAAGAATGGACGCGTAGCCCCGTCAGGGCAAGGCGCGCACGTGCGCGCCTCGCGGGTCCGGCGTGGGGCGTTGCGGGGTCCCCGCGAAGGGCCCGCGGGGGTTCGGGGCGCAGCCCCGTCTAATGAAAGACCAGTTTCGTCTCGATGATACGGTCGCCGTGGTGACCGGCGCGTCCGGCCGGCTAGGACCGATCTGGGTGGGTGCGCTCCTGGATGCCGGCGCGCGGGTATTCGCGCTCGACCTGGAGCGGGCGCCGGTGAGCCCGGGCCTGCAGTCGTTGCTCGATCGGTATGCGCAGTCGATCCATTCGACCGGCGCACCGCGACTCCGCCTGCATCGCGCCGATGTGATGGATCGGGCCTCGCTTGTGGCGGCCCAGGCGGCCAGCGCCGAACTCATGGGTGTGGCTTCGGTGCTGGTGAACAATGCCGGCATCGACCAGCCGGCCTCCACGGATGGCGCGACATACCATCGGATGGAAGATGTCCCACTGGACGCCAGTCGTGCGATTCTCGAGGTCAACACCCTGGGGATGTTCCAGGTGTCCCAGGTATTCGGGGCCGAGATGGTCAAAGCGCGACGTGGCTCGATCATCAACATCGGGTCGCTCTACGCCAGCGTGTCGCCGGACCTCCGCCTCTACGCTCATATGAACCTGGACCCGCCGTTCTTGAAGCCACCGGCCTACGGCGCCTCGAAGGCAGCGGTGGTGAACTTGACCCGGTATCTGGCGACGGCGTGGGGACCGTATGGTGTCCGGGTCAACACATTGTCCCCCGGAGGCGTGCTGGGTGGCCAGGACCCGGAGTTCCAGCGCAAGTTCAACGATCGAGTGCCGCTGGGTCGCATGGCGGAGGCCAGCGACCTGACGGGCCCGCTCCGCTTTCTCGCGTCCGACGCGTCGACGTACGTCACCGGTACGGAGTTGCGGGTCGACGGCGGCTTCACCGCCTGGTAGGGGTTTCCTGGCGAGGCGTCCGCAAGGGCGGACGTCGCGGCTTCGGCTCAGCGGGGTCACATGCCACCTGCATGCTCCCTCGTCGCGCCTGGCCAGACGAACGCCTCGCCAGGAAACCCGGCACGCGGTTTCTTAGTGGGCTGCTGGCCCACACCAAGAGCCCATAGCACGAAAAGGATCTCATCGAGATGCACCCAACGTCGTTGATACCGCCGCAGATACCGAACTGGATCGACGGTAGAGAGCATGCCGCGAAGGATGGGCAGACGCTACCGAATCTGAATCCGGCGACCGGAGCCGAGTTGTGCACCGTCGCTCGCTCCGGCGCGGCCGATGTGGAGTCAGCGGTTGCGGCAGCGCAACGCGCGCAGCCGGACTGGGCCGGGATGACCCCGGTCGCTCGCGGCGATCTGCTCCGCGAGGCGGCGTTGCTGATGCGCGAGCGGAGCGACCAGTTTGCGGAGATCGTCTCGCTCGAAACGGGCAAGTCCCGACAGGACGCTCGCGGCGAGACGGGCGCAGCAGTCGAGATGGGGCTGTTCGTCGCCGGGGAGGGGCGTCGGTTTTATGGCAAGACGACGACCAGCGCGGTGCCGCACCGGACGGCCCTGATCGTCAGGCAGCCGCTGGGGGTCGCCGGTCTGATCATCGCCGCCAACACGCCGATCGCGAACGTGGCCTGGAAGGCGTACCCGGCGCTGCTCTGCGGGAACACCGCGGTGATGAAGGCGTCGGAGGATACACCCGCCACCGCGTGGGCCGCGGCGAAGGTGTTCGACGACGTCGGCATTCCGCCCGGGGTGTTCAATGTCGTCCAGGGATACGGGCCCGAGGCGGGAGCGCCGCTGGTGGAGCACCCGGGTGTCGACCTGATCAGCTTCACCGGGTCGTGCGGCGTGGGTCGGCAGATTCAGGCGACCGCCGGCGCGCGTCTGGCCAAGGTCTGCCTGGAGCTCGGTGGCAAGAACCCACTTATCGTCTGCGACGACGCAAATCTCGATCGAGCCGTCACGATTGCCGGTCTGTCCGCGTTCAGCAACGCGGGGCAACGATGTGCATCCGGCAGCCGACTGATCGTGTTCGACCAGGTCTACGACCGATTCAAGGAACAGTTGTTGGAGTACACGCGGAGCCTCACGCTTGGCCCGGCCGACGATGACGACCTAGGTCCGGTCATCAATCAGCGGCAGCTCGACAACATGGTCTCGGCGGTCGACCGGGCACGGGCCGCCGGCGCGACGGTGTTGGTCGGTGGCGGACGGATGACGGACGATGCGCACCGCGACGGGTTCTACATGACACCCACGCTGCTCGAGGGCGCCGCCGCGGAGGCTGAGATTTCCCAGGCGGAGTTGTTCGGGCCGATCGCCTGTCTGTACCGCGTGGCCGACTTCGACGAGGCGATCAGTCTGGCCAACGCCTCACCGTTCGGGCTCACCGCCGCCATCCACACCGCGAACGTCGACCGTGCGATGACCTTCCTCAGCCGCATCAAGTCGGGCGTGGCGTCCATCAACGGGGGCACCTACGGCAGCGAGCCGCACATGCCGTTCGGGGGGCTACGGCAGTCGGGCACCGGGTGGCGCGAGGCTGGCACCGAAGCGCTCGACGTCTACTCCGACTGGAAGACGATTTACATCCATGCCGACCCGGGGGCCGTCTGAGTACCGCGTGTCACAATGACGGCGCCGCTTTCGATCACCGAGCCGTCCCGCCCGTCGCGGCGTTGGGCGTTGTGACGACGCGTCGACTTCCCGTAGGCTCCCTCCTCGCGCCCGGTGATTCGGCGCCTCGGCGACCGAATAGGTCACCGTCATTGTGATACGCACTACTGCGCCGTGCCGTCGATGACCACCGAGCCGTCCTGTGTCGCGTTCATTCCGGCCCGCAGTGGGTCGATTCGAGTGCCCGGCAAGAACATCCGCGTGCTGGGTGGTCATCCGCTCATCGCGTACACGATCGCGGGCGCGCGCGATTCCGGGGTGTTCGGGGCGGTCGTGGTGTCGACAAATGACGAAGCGACCGCCGAGGTCGCGCGACACTACGGCGCCGAGGTGCCGTTCCGTAGACCGGCGACGATAGCCGGGGCGCGGTCACCTGACATCGAGTGGGTCGAGCACGGGCTTGGCGCGCTGCGGGACGCCGATAGAACCTTTGACTGCTTCGCTATTCTCAGACCGACCAGCCCGTTCCGGACCGCCGACACCATCCGTCGGGCCTGGTCCGTGTTTCGGGGCGCGGACGGCGTCGATTCGCTCCGGGCCGTGGAGCGGGTGCGTCAGCACCCCGGGAAGATGTGGGTCATCCGGGGCGACCGGTTGCTGCCGTTGCTCCCGTTCGGTCCGGCTGAGCAGCCGTGGCACAGCAGCCAGATGCCGTCGCTGCCCGAGGTCTGGGTGCAGAACGCGAGCCTGGAGATCGCCTGGAGTCGGGTGGCACTCGAGGGGCGCACCATCGCCGGTCACACGCTCGTGCCGTTCAGGACGGACGAACGTGAGGGGTTCGACATCAACGACACATGGGATTGGCGGCTCGCCGAAGAGCTGGTCGCCAGCGGGGACTGGACGCTGCCGCCTGTGAACCGGGCGGCCTTTGGAGGATGAATCGAGATGGGTGAATCGCAGCTCGAACAGGTCGAATCCGACGAGCTGTTCTACGTACCGCGGAGGGCATTCGAGTCGCTCCTCGAGCGTCACCTGGACCCGCAGCCGCGTGCCGCGGTGTTCGCGGCCTACACGCGTATCAACGTCCTCTACACGATCGCCAGGGCCTGGTCGGGGCATCCGGGCACCTGCTTCAGCGCGACCGATATCATGACCTGGCTCTTCTTGCAGAAGATGCAGGGGGTGGACCAGGGCGACGATCGGTGCGACCTCTTCTTCTCGTCGAAGGGACACGACGCCCCGGCGCTCTACGCCGTGCTGACCGGGCTCGGGCTGCTCGACTTCGAGTTGTTGCACGCTCTGCGCCGGGTGGACGGTCTGGCCGGGCATCCTCACGTCGAGACGCCCTTCATCCAGGCGAACACCGGATCGCTCGGCATGGGGATCTCGAAAGCGAAGGGGATGGCGATAGCCAATCGGCTCCGCGGTCAGCGTCGTCAGATCTTCGTGCTGACTGGTGACGGCGAGTTGCAGGAAGGGCAGATCTGGGAGTCGCTCGGATCGGCGGTCGCATTGGGGCTCGACGAGATCACCGTCATCGTCGACCACAACAAGATTCAGTCCGACACGTGGGTGGAAGACGTGGGTCCTCTTGGCGATCTCGAGGCGAAGTTCGCCAGCTTTGGCTGGCGGGTCGCACGCTGCGACGGTCACGACTTCGCGGCGCTCGACGCTGCCCTCGCACAGCTCAACGCGAGTCCCGGCGTGCCGAAAGTGCTCATCGCCGACACGGTCAAGGGCAAGGGCGTCTCGTTCATGGAGGGGCCCGCGGCGCTCGCGGCGGACTCGCTGTATCTTTTCCATAGCGGCGCGCCCAACGAGGAGGCGTACGCCAAAGGGGCGGCCGAGTTGATCGCCGCCGCTCGCGACCGCCTGCGCGAGGCGGGTCTGGGCGACCTGGTGCTCGAGACCGCCCGCCGACCACCCCGCAAACCGGTGCTGGAGGTCGAGCGTCTCGTCAACGCGTATGGCACCGCGCTTGTCGAGCACGCTCGGCGCAACCCCGCTATCGTCGCGCTCGACGCCGACCTGGTCAAGGACTGTGGCTTGCTTGAGTTTCGGGACCAGTTCCCCGACCGCTTCATCGAATGCGGAATCGCCGAGCAAGACATGGTGTCGCAGGCGGGGGCGATGGCGCGTCAGGGGCTGGTGCCGATAGCCCATTCGTTCGCCTGCTTCCTCTCGGCGCGGCCGAACGAGCAGATCTACAACAACGCCAGCGAGGGGACGAAGGTCATCTATGTCGGCTCGCTGGCAGGGCTGCTGCCCGGTGGCCCTGGGCATTCGCACCAGGCGGTCCGCGATATTTCGGCGTTGGCTGCGATCCCGAATCTGATTCTCATCGAGCCCTGCACCGAAGCCGAATCGGCGGCCACGCTGTCGTTCTGTCTTGAGCAGACGACCCAAAGCAGCTACATCCGGCTGGTGTCGCTCGGCTGGCCGGTACCGTTCACCCTGCCGGCCGACTACGCGCTCGAACTCGGTGTCGGCACGGTGGTGCGGCCCGGCGGCTCCGACAACGTCGTCGTGCTCATCGGCGCCGGACCGTGGCTGCTGAGCAACGCGTACCATGCGGCCGAGCGCCTCGAGGCTGAGCACGGGGTGCATGCGCGCGTCATCGACATGCCATGGCTGAATCGTGTCGACGCTGCCTGGCTCCAGGAGGCGGTCGCCGATGCGCAGCGGGTCTTCACGCTCGACAACCACTACGTCGATGGCGGGCAAGGCCAGATGCTCGCCAGCCGAATTGCCCAGCTCGGGCTCTCGGTTCCGGTGACCGCGATCGGTGTCCGCGAACTGCCGGTTTGCGGCACGAACGAAGAGGTGCTGGCGTACCACCAGCTCGATATCGCGGGACTGATCGCGTCCGTGACCGGGGCACTGACCCCGTAACGTGGGCTGTCCGGCCCGTGGACGCGTCGGCCCGTTGAGCCGACTGGAGCCCGCTGAAACGTTCGACCCCGTGGAGCGCATCCGACTCTTCAGTGTCATCGCGGCCTCCGGGGCCGGCGGCGCCGAACAGGTCTTCGCGACGCTCTTGCAAGGGCTTGACCCGGAACGCTTCGAGGTAGTGGTTGCCTGTCACGGGCGTGGCTCGATGGCCGAGACCTACGGCCGCCATGCGTCTCGGGTCTGGAGCCTCGACCTCGTCGATCTGGGGCGGCCTCGCACCATCACCAAGCTGGCCGCGCTGATGCGTGAGTCGCGGTGTGATCTGGTGCACACGCATCTCTGGACCGCTGATGTGCTTGGCGGGTTGGCGGCTCGGCTCGCCGGTATCCGTCGCGTGGTGAGCAGCGTCGCGGGTGCCTACTTCTTGCCGATCGGCGTCTCCGGGGTGAAACGCGTCAGACGCCAGGGCGTCTCACACCTGTTTCGGGCCATCTATCGCGGCTGCGACCGCGTCATCGCGCCGTCGAACTACGTGGCGGACGATCTGCTGACCCGTCCCGGTATTCGGGTTCTGGCCGAGCGTCTGTGCGTCATCGAGAACGGCGTGGACGTGGACGACGAGGAGCGCCTGGCCCGATACGCGGACGGCGCCGGCTCGTCCGGTCGGTGGGGAGAGGGCAGTCCTCGCATCTCGGTTGTCGCCAACTTTTTTCCGATCAAGGGGCATGAGTTTCTGATTCGCGCCGTGCCGGCGGTGCTGGCGGCCCATCCCGACACCAGGTTCGTGCTGGCTGGCGAGGGAGACAGCCGAGCCAGCATGCAGGCGCTGGCCGACCGTCTCGGCGTGAGCGCGCGTGTGACGTTTCCCGGCGAGATCCCGGACGCGCTCGAACTGATGCGAGCCAGCGATCTGGTCGTGTTGCCCTCCATCTCGGAGGGGCTGCCGATCACGCTGGTCGAGGCGATGGCGCTCGGCCGTCCCGTGGTGACCACCGCGGTCGGCGGCATCCCCGAGGTGGTCGATGACGGGATGACCGCGCGCGTGGTGGCTCCGCGTGATCCGGAGGCGCTGGCCGGCGCCATCCTGGAGTTGCTGGCCGACCGGACGCTGGCGAATCGGATGGGCGCGCAGGCGAGTGTGGTCGCCCGCGAACGATTCTCAGCCGAGCGGATGGTGCGGCGC
The DNA here is from genome assembly GCA_937888665.1 of uncultured Acidobacteriota bacterium. Classification (GTDB taxonomy): domain Bacteria; phylum Acidobacteriota; class Vicinamibacteria; order Vicinamibacterales; family UBA8438; genus UBA8438. The sequence continues at coordinate 1,686 of CALBET010000175.1, read as the reverse complement.
ACGCAGGAGCTCTATCTCGGACTCCACGCCGGGTGAGGGTCCGTCACGACATCGCAGCGCCAATCTGGCCGCCGAGGCATCCCGCGCGACGCCGTTGCCCGTCCCTGACATACTCCAGGTATGCGCGCTCCTCGCCTGGCTGGGCGGGCGCCTGGACGCCCAGAAATGCCCCTGCGGAGCCCTAAAAAAGGACAGGGTAAAAGGTCCTGACATCGATGCTGCGTGACCGCAACATCGTGTGTCTCTCGTCGATCGACTGGGACTTCTTGTGGCAAGGCCACCAGCAGATCATGTCGGCGCTCGCCGACCACGGCAACCGGGTCCTGTTCGTCGAATCAACCGGCGTGCGAGCCCCTGCCCCGCGCGACCTGCCACGCCTGTGGAAAAGAGTGAAGACGCTCTGGCCGGTGGGCGGCGGCGATGCCCCCAAGGGCAAGGGGCATCGCCGGCATCCCGAGAACGTCAGGGTCTACTCGCCGGTGGTGCTGCCGTTTCCGTATTCCCGGGCCGCCCAGGCGGTCAACCGCCCACTCGTGCGACGCGCAATACGGCGGCACACTGCAGACTGGAGTCCGGCGCGTCCCATCGTCTGGAATTTCTTGCCGACACCGCTGAGCCGATCCATCGCCAGGTCGCTAAACCCGACGCTGTCCATCTTTCACTGCGTGGACCATCTGTCGGCCAGTTCGCCAGCGGCCGCGCGTCTGAGCGACACCGAGTCGGCTTGCTTCGCCGAAGCGGACCTGGTCTTTGCGACCTCCCAGTCGTTACTCGACCGCGCCACGGCGCTGAATGCGCATGCCCACCTGGTGCCCTCCGGTGTCGACTTTCCGCGCTTCGAGCGCGCGCGCCTGTCTGACGAGCCGTTACCGGTGGATCTAGCGGCCATCCCACGCCCGGTGGTCGGCTACCTCGGCGGTGTGCACCAGTGGGTGGACCAGCCCCTGCTGGCGGCGTTGGCCGCGCGACGGCCGGACTGGAGTCTGGTACTGGTCGGACCGTTGCAGGCGGACGCGTCAGCGTTGACCCGATTGCCAAACGTGCATGCGCTGGGGACTCGGGCACCGGACGAGGTGCCGCGGTATCTGCGCGGGTTCGATGTGGCGATCATCCCGTACCGACTGACCGAGTACACGGAGCATGTCTACCCGGCCAAGCTGAACGAGTATCTCGCCATGGGCCTCGGCGTCGTGGCCACACCGCTGTCAGAGATCACGCGCTTCAATCGCTTCCACGGTCCCATTGTCCGGCTGGGCGCCGACGCGGCCGGGTTCGAGTCGGCGGTCGAGGCGGAACTCTCTCAGGCGGACCGGGATGCGGTCGCCCGTCGCGTGGCGGTCGCCAAGGAGAACAGCTGGGCCGCGCGTCTGGAGTTGATGTCGTCGCTGATCGACGACCGGCTGGCGCGGCGAACGGGTCCCGATTCATGTGCGGCATCGCAGGCAAACTAGTCGACGGTCCCGGTGCCAGGGTCGAGCCCGAGCTCGTGCACCGCATGACGGCGGCCCTCGAGCACCGGGGACCGGATGCTCAGGGCGTCTGGACCGACGGCGGCATTGGGCTTGGCAGTCGCAGACTGGCCGTGATCGATTTGTCCGATCGGGCCGCGCAGCCGATGGCGAACGAAGACGGCGCGATTCGCGTGGTGTTCAACGGCGAGATCTACAACTTTCGAGAACTGCGCGG
>CALBET010000174.1 GCA_937888665.1 uncultured Acidobacteriota bacterium | reverse complement strand
TGCCCGTATTCTCCCTCGTCGCGCCTTGTCAGCCGGGCAAATCGCCCGTCTCGGTGCCACGCGGGGTTTCACCACGGGCTGCTAGGCTCTCAGCCTTTGGCGGCCATCCAGTTTTCACCGATGCCGACGTCCACCGTGAGCGGCACGAGGAGGTCGGCCGCCTGTGCCATCCGGTCTCGGACCAGCGCCGCCACGGCGTCGGCCTCGTCGACGGGGGCCTCCAGCAGCAGCTCGTCGTGCACGGTCAAGATCATCGGAGACGAAGGGGGAAGCCGGTCCGCGAGATCGATCATCGCGCGCTTCAGAATGTCGGCGGCGCTGCCCTGAATCGGCATGTTCACGGTGGCGCGCTCTGCCGCCGCCCGGATCTGCCCGTTGCGGCTGCGGAGTTCCGGCACAAGTCGGCGCCGGCCGAACATTGTTCGAACCTCGCCGGTCTCCCGCGCCTGTTCGATGACCCCCTCCAGGAACCCGCGCACTTGGGGATACCCGGCGAAGTAGGCGTCGATGAACGCTTGCGCGTCCTGTGGCGTCACACCGATGTCGCGCGATAACGTGAACGCCGTCTTCCCATACAGCAGGGCGTAGTTGATGATCTTCGCGCGCCGGCGCAACTCGTGCGGGTCGAGGCCGCTCTCGTCCCCGAACACGCGCAGGGCGGTCTGGTCGTGAATGTCCTCGTCGCGGACGAACGCCTCGATGAGCGCACGGTCTTCCGACAGATGGGCCAGCACCCGCAGCTCGATCTGCGAGTAGTCGGCCGAAATGAGCCGATGGCCGTCTCGGGGGATGAACGCGCGGCGAATATCGCGACCCAGAGGCGTGCGGATCGGGATGTTCTGCAAGTTCGGGTCGCTGCTGCTGAGCCGGCCCGTCGCGGCGACCGCCTGGTTGAATGACGTGTGGACCCGACCGGTGTCGGGGCGCACCAGCTGCGGCAACGCGTCGACGTAGGTGCCCTTGAGTTTCTGGATGCCACGCCATTCCACGATGAGTCGGGGAAGCTCGTGCGTCTCGGCAAGGTCCTCGAGCACATCGATCGATGTGGAGGCGACCCGCGTTTTCCCGGTCTTCTTTCCGGACGGGAACGCGAGCTTGTCGAACAAGATGGCCGAGAGTTGGCGGGGGGAGTTGATGTTGAACTCTTCGCCGGCCAGGGTGAAAATTCGTGCCTGGAGGTCGGCCAGTTCGCCGTCCATCCGCTGTGATTGCGTGGCCAGGGCATCCGTGGCGATCCGTACGCCCACCATTTCGATGGCGGCCAGGACCGGGAGCAGCGGGTGTTCCAGCTCTCGATAGAGTGTTCCCAGGCCCTCCTCCTCGAGCTGGGTTCGCACTCGGTCCGCCGCCTGCAACGGCAAATCGGCACGCTCGCAGGCGAAGGCCAGCACGCTGTCGGGCGGCAGCTGGTCGAAGCCTGGCGCCCTGGCGCCCTTGCCTCGGACCGCCTCGGCCGTCAGGGCCTGGTAGCCGATCACCTCGAGCGCCACGGTCTCGAGCGTCGGCGTTGCGCGGGTCGCGTCGAGCAGGTAGCTCGCGATCATCGTGTCGAACTCGAGGCCTCGGAGTTCGATGTCGCAGGCCCCCAGCCACAACATCTCCCGCTTCAGGTCGTGTCCGAGTTTGTGTATCTCCGGGTCTTCGAGAATAGGTTCCAGGGCCTCGAACACGACACGGTCGTCGAGACTCCCGCTCAGGTCGAGTCCCTCACGCGCGAGCGGCACGTAGCTCGCGGCGCGGGCGGTGGTCGAAAACGCCAATCCAACGACCCCGCTGCGCGACGGCGGACCAGAACCGGTCAGGACGTGCAGTCCAAACCGCCCGGCCGTGCGCAGCGTCTGGACCAGCGCGTCGAGGTCGCCCACCTCGTTGACGATCCGGTAATCCGTGACGACGGATTCCGCTGTCGGCGCGTATTCACTGAGCAGCGACCTGAATCCCAACGCGGAAAATAGTGAGAAACAGCGCTCCCGGTCCGGACCGGTGTAGCGAAACAGCTCCGGTTCGTCAGGGACGGGGACGTCAAGGCGGATTTTCGCCAGATCGCGGCTGTGGCGGGCCTGGTCGGCATGCTCGGTCAGCGCGGTGCGGTATTTCTTCTTCGGCAGCGCTGCTGCCTGGGCCAGCAGTTCGTCGAGCGTGCCGAAGTTGGTGACCAGCTCGCGAGCGCCCTTCTCGCCTATGCCCGGCACGCCTTTGATGTTGTCGCTGGTGTCGCCCATCAACGCCAGCACGTCCACCACCTGGTCCGGGCGTACGCCAAACTTCTCGCGCACACCGTCCGCGTCGTACCAGGTCCCGTCGTCTCGCGGGTTGAACACGCGGATGCGGTCGTTCACGAGCTGGAAGAAATCTTTGTCGCCCGTGACGATGACGACGTCCAGCCCGCTCCCCGCGGCGCGTGTGGCCAGGGTGCCAATGACGTCGTCGGCCTCGAACCCCTGGTGCGTCACGACCGGCACACCCAGGGCCCGGCAGGCGTCGTGTACTCCCTCGACCTGCTCCACGAGATCTTCCGGCATCGGCCGCCGGTTGGCCTTGTACTCGCCGTCGAGCTGGTTGCGGAAGGTAGGTCCGCGCAGGTCGAACGCCGCCGCAATGCGTTCAGGCTTCTGGTCGGTGATCAGCTTCCGGAGCATCGTGATGAAGCCGTACACCGCGTTTGTCGAACGCCCGTCCGGACCCGTGAGGTCGCGGATCGCGTGGTACGCCCGGTACATCTGATTGTTCCCGTCGATGAGGATGAGGCGAGGAGGGGCGGACATGGCGGCCGCAAGAGTATACCGGGCCGCCTCTAACTAGCGGGATGCCCAGAAACAGTGTGGTGGTTTCCGGGCGAGGCGTTCGTCTGGCAAGGCGCGAGGAGGGAGCAGCCAGGCGGGCTGTGAC
>CALBET010000173.1 GCA_937888665.1 uncultured Acidobacteriota bacterium | reverse complement strand
AATTGCGCGACCAGAGCCAAGCGCTGGCGGAGACCCTTCGCGGCAACGTGCGCGTGCGCGGTCGATGGGGTGAGCAGACTCTGCGTCGGCTGGTAGAGCTTGGCGGTTTGGTCGGGCAGTGCGACTTTGTCGAGCAGACAGGCACCAGTGAGGCGCGCCCGGACATGATCGTTCGCTTGCCAGACGATGGTCAGTTGCCAGTCGACGCGAAGGCGCCGTTGGACCATTTCATGGAGGCAGCGGAGGTACGGGATTCTAAAAAGCAGCAGGACCTGCTGAAGGCTCACGCCGTAGCTGTCCGAGGCCACGTGCGAGCGTTGGCGAAGCGAGATTACCCTTCCAAGCTCGAACTCCGCCTCGGGATGACCGTGCTGTTCCTTCCTTCAGACGCGATGCTCGCCGCAGCCCTCGAACAGCTCCCCGATCTCTTTGAGGAGGCTCAGCGGTCACGCGTGCTATTGGCTACACCGATGACCCTGCTTGCAATGCTCAAGACCATCGCCGTATTCTGGAATCAGCACCAGATGGTCGAGAACGCCGGCCGGATCGCCAAGGTCGCTGGTGAACTCTACGACCGCATCGCGGTATTCCAGGAGCACATGGTCAAAGTGGGAAAGGGATTGCAGACGGCTGGCGATGCCTACCAGGCAGCGCAGAGCAGTTACACGCGGCGGATCTTGCCGACCGGGCGCAAGCTGCAGGAGCTGGGCGGCTCTGACGACGCACGTCGCGAGCTAGGCGAGCTGCCGGAGGTGCTGGCGCCGCAGGTGGTGGCTGAGGTTGTCGAGCCGGCTGGGGGTGACCAGCGATGAGCAGGCGGGCGAAGTTGCTGCAGGACGCAGACTGGCAGCTGCTGGACTATCTGCGTGCGCGTGGTGGTCTGCCAAACCCGCTCGCTGATCAGGAAGCACTCGTCGAGGCGACTCAGGCGCTGGGTCTGAAGCTTGATTGGATGCTGCTAAACCGGCTCGTGGCTTTTGAGGGTGCGCAGGCGGCTGGCGACTATGTTCCTCCGGCCTTGATCGAAGTGTGCAAGGGTCTGGTCCGCCACCGCGGTGCCACGTTCAGTCTGGCACTCGATCCGTGTGCGAAGGGTGGGCTTCTCATCACGGCGATGATCGCTGAGGGAGTTGCTCTCCGGGGTGAAGGTCGGCGAGGCCGGTCGGGTCCAGCTATTCGTGCTGCATCACAGGGCCTGCCCGGGCACGTTCGTGTGACGGTCCAATCCCAGCCGGCCGTGGTTCCGGACGATTCTGATGACAGGGACGAGCCGGGAGTAGAAGGGCCAACGCCTTATGACGTGTCGATGGACCTGGACCGGGGCCTCCCCCCTCACCTCGAAGGAGATCATCAGCTCGATCTCATTGTTTGCAATCCGCCGTGGAACGTGCGCGACGGGCAAACCTTGACCCGTAAACCGCGTTATCGCCAAAGCCAGCATCAGCTGCTGTTCGAGGCCAGTCGGCAGCTGGGCTGGAATGGCATCGATGGCGGAGGCGTAGCCGTCTTCTTGATGCCTCCCAAATTCTGGTTCGACAGCGAGGCCGAGCAGCTTCGGCAGAGTCTTGCCGAATGGGGCCCCCTGCGTATTGATGCAGCTCTACACCTTCCAGCCGGCACTCTGCCTTGGACGACTTTGTCGTCCTACATTGTTGTTGCGACGTGCGGCAAGGACCGTCTGCCCCATATGGAAGGCGGACAGATGTTTGTCGCCGAGCTCGATGACGATCCACAGCGTACTGCCGTGGTGCTCGAGAACCTCTTCGAAGGTCGCGTGGGTTCCACCCTGGCGCTGGGCGCGCGCGTCGAAGCAGCCACGTTCTCCGGCTTCCCGAGCCTAGTGGCCAGACAGGAGCAGGCGAAAGCTGAGCGTGCGTATGGCGACGACTGTTGTGCGTTGGGTGATATCAGCACGTCAGCTGTGCGCGCCGCAAAAGACGCTGCGACGGAGGCTTCGCTGTTCATCCGGAAGTTCGACTCGGATAAACGCGAACGGGCGAGCACCGATCTCTCGGTGCTCGGGGACGATCCAGATCGTTGGTTGATGCTTGAGCTCGATCTCGAGCGTGCCGAGCCAGAGTATGTCGCGCACTGGCTCAACACACCGGCGGGCAAGGCATCAATCCGTGCCGTTGCGTTCGGTTCATCCTTGCGTCAAGTGCGGTCGCGCGACGTTGGGAGAGTCCGCGTGCATCTTCCTTCACTTGACCAGCAGCGGCGCATGCTGCACCTCATCTCGCGTGCGCGCGAGGTCGAGAGCGTTGGTCGTTCTGTTCAGCAACAGGTGTCCCAACCCGGCGCGTCGCTCGAATCGCTCGCGCAGCTGCTTCCTTCGACTTCGGCAGCAGAGACCGCATCGCTCGAGCAGTGGTTCGAGACGCTGCCCTTCCCGCTCGCGTCTATTCTGCGACGATACCGCCAGGCCGAGGAGGATCCAGAGCGTGCGGTGCGCGTGCTCGACCACTTCTTCGAGGCATTTGGCGTGTTCTGGGCAACGATCCTGATCAGCTCGCTAGAGCAGGCTGGTGAGGTTCCCGGACCGATCACGAGGGATATCCGTCACGAGATCGAGGCCAAGCACATCCATCCGCTCGACAGAAGCTCAATGCGGACGTGGAGCTTCATCGGCGGTAAGATCGCTAAGTGGTTCCGGTCCCAGTTGCTGCCTGAGGGTAAGGACGCGGAGCCGACCATGGACTCGTTGCGGTGCCTCGCCACCCGCAAGGTCGATGTGCTGCAGGCTCTGCTCTCCAAGAAGATCGTGGCGATCCTGGAGCGCGCTGGACGCCTGCGTAACGACTCACGCGGTCACGGCGGAGCCACGTCTGCGGCTACTGCCGAGCTGTTGCTGGACCGCTATCGCGAAGAGCTCTCGGCGCTACGTGAGGTCATCACGCCGGCATTCTCCGTGTTCAAGCTCTACCGGATGGGCGTCAACCGAAAGCAAAATGGTGTGCGCACCTACGACGTCGACGAACTGCAGGGCAGCAACAGCGCGTTCTTGAGCAGCAAGCTGCGTCTGGAGGACGAACCGGATTTCGACGCCCTCGTAGTTAGCGCTGACGAAGGCCGGAGCCTCACGCTGGTCCCGTTCATCGTGATGGGTCTACCCAAGGACGCCAGTAACGCGTGCTACTTCTACAGCCGCAAGGACGGCGAGGATTCTGCACGATACGTTAGCTACCACCAGGGCGCCGACGCCGAAGATCATCGTCCTGAGCCTCTGGAGTTCCTCGGTCGCTGGCAGCAGGACCCACCCGACTTCGGGTTCGACAGTTGAGGATATACACACCAGCGATGAGCCGCGCTCGTTTCCGAATCATCACCTGATTACCGCCTGAACCATCTATAGCCCTGAAGGAGAAGCGTTGGTGACGAGCAAGAAGAAGTCTAACTCAGTGCGACCCGTTGCCTTCTCTGCAGCAGGATTCAAGGCCCTGCCCCACGATCACGCACCCACCTTGCCTCTGGAAGGGCTCGTCGTGCTGATGGGCACGAACAGCTCGGGCAAGAGCTCGCTACTGCTGGCGCTTCGCTTGCTCGTTATGAGTCTCCCACACGAGCCTGAGCTTGAGAGGCTGCATCTTCGAGCACCTGGCCTGTTAATAGATCGCTTGGGGGCATGGGAGGATCTCGTACATCGCTTGCATGGAGAGGCCGAAGCTGGTGCGCTCGCCAAATCCATTGCCTTCCGCGTCGCGTTCTCAGATGGGCGGTTGCTGCATCTAGAGTTCGAGCCGCATCCAACGGAATGCTCTGCTCGCCAATGCGGGCAGCCCGGTCAACTCACACTGCGCCGCACGGTCAGCGGCACGGGGTGCGTCTTCGCGAGAGGTCGGCCGGACGACCTGTGGAGTGATGCGTGGCAAGGCCTCGCCGATGAAATACAGGAGGCGTCCCAAGTAGAGCGATTGCTTCTCGAGAAGCTTTGCTGTTGGGCAACCGATGCCGCTTTCCTTGACCCAATCCGTAGTGAACAGCAAAGCCTGGAGCGCGATATGTACACCGACAGCCTGTACAGCTCTTCGGTATCGACTCGAGGCGAGAACGCCGCCGCCTTGCTCGCTCTCTACTATGAGAGTTTTGCCGAAGTCGAGCATGATGAGGACATCCGAGATTCTGGCCCCCTGAAAGGCCTGTCCTGGTATGTGCCCGAGATTGGAGCGTTGCCTTCTGACAATGACGGTCGCGCTGATGGTGATGAACTCTCGTGCCTTTTGCGCTGTTGTGGACTGTCCCCTTTGGTTGTGCACCGATTTGGACCTGGGCAGCCGACTGAACTTCGAACCGAGAAGAACCGCGTTGGCCTACCTGACCTCGGGGACGGGCAGCGACAGGTGCTGCCTGCCTTGGCGCAGGCGTTCATGAGCGGGCAGGGCACGACACTTTGCTGGGAGCATCCCGATCTGCATCTGCATCCTGGTGGCGCGACGGGGCTGGGCCGTATCGCCTACCGCCTTGCCGCTACAGGCCGCAATGTCATCATCGAGACCCACAGCCGTGACCTCGTCGCCGGTGCTCAGGCCGAGGCCGAAAAGGTTCGGCTCGAGCTCGAGTCCGGCGACAACACGCCGCTGCGTCGTGCTCCGGCGAGCCTTTGCTACCTGCAAGCACGTCCGCCGGATCATTCGAGCCTTCCTAAACATCACGGCCTGCAAGATCACCAACATCATCATCATGGCATGCAGGCAGGTTCTTTGTCGTGCGAGAAGTATTCGCTCACCGATCCGCACTGTGAGATTCCGTTTTGGCCTGGCTTCGTCGATGCCGATCTGTTGCTGAGGCAGGAGTTCCGGTCGAGTGTTGGTGCGGTGCCTATGGAAATCGACGAAGGCTGGCTTCGGGGGCTGCTCGCAAAGGGCGAGAGCGAGTCGATCGAGTGGAAGGCCTCTCTGAGATGGAACAATGAGACCGGCAGCAATGACCGCGCGGTGACGCACGGCGTCATGCGGGCTATCGCGGCACTCTGTAATACCCGCGGCGGCATCTTGCTGATCGGTGTCAGCGATGACGGCCGGATTGTCGGACTTGAACCTTCATTCGAGGATCTCGACGCGTTTCGACAGCACCTTGCAAATGTCGTCAAACGGGACTTTGGCGCGGAGTTTTTCGACGCACATCTGCACCTCCAAACTGTCACGACTAAGGACGGAGTGGTCGTAGTGCTCGAGTGCAAGAGCGCGGACTCACCGGTCCAAATACATGGCCCACGTCAAAATCGCCCGGTCATATTCGTGCGAGTTGACAACACGACCTGTGCAGTGCCTATCGAAAAGGAAGCTGCGTGGATCCGTAAGCGTTGCCGGCCGCAAGGTCGGTGACTGGAGGATGGAATACGTATGACGATTCCCGATGGAGATGTGTTCGAGTCATCCCTGGCTGGGTGCTCGATCGTCGAGGGGCTTCCTGACGGGCCTTGCTTGCTTTTCTCCGAGCCGAAGCAACTTCACTTACATGAAGCGGATTTCGAGGAACTGTATCTGACCTAGCCGTTCAGTGCCTTGAGCGCCGATGGGCCCGAGGCGCTGTTTGCGGGCAAGCCGCAGGTGATCGAGGGGATCTTCGAGTCGCTGCGCAAAGCGCATCAAGGGCTACCCGCGGCGGGCGCATAGGCCCGAATGCATACGAACCCGGCTGTCGTTGCGACGCCGGCGTCAGCGTTATCCCTGGACTTATCCGGACATTTCCGAGGATCGCGCGTCAGTCGGTGTGTGACCCTCGGCAACTGCACCGATCATGACGAGCAAACCCAAAGTTCCGATGACGCCCGAGCCCATCCTTCCACCTGTAAACCCACCTCCAATTGGCTACCATACTTTCCCGCCCTTGGTGAAGAAGGCCACCAGGAGCAGCCATGCAGCCTGCCATCCCAGCAGGCTGGCAACCAACACCACTACCGACCGGAGACCACTTGGCCGCACGTAAGAAGAAGACCAGCAAGAAGCACAGCACGGCGAGTGACAGCGCCGGCGGCGTTGGCTTTGAGGACAAGCTCTGGGCAGCAGCCAACGTGCTCCACGGCGCCCTGCCTCCCTCAGAATACAAGCACGTCGTGCTCGGCCTGCTGTTCCTCAAATACATCGAGGACGCCTTCGAAGAGCGGCGTTCCGCGATCGTCTTTGCGGCCTCAGATCCCACCAGCGACGACTACATCAAGGATGCGTCCGAACGCGAAGCCTTACTGTCCGCTCGCCTCGAAGACGACGACGAGTACACAGCACACAACGTCTTCTGGGTTCCCGACTCCGCCCGTTGGGCCCACATTCAGGCGCAGGCCCCCAAGCCCACCATCGGCAAGACCCTCGATGACGCGATGGACGCCATCGAGAAGGAGAACCCCAAGCTCAAGGGCGTGCTCCCCAAGGTCTTTGCCCTGCCTGGCCTCGACAAGCACAACCTCGGCAAGCTGGTCAACCTCTTCAGCGCCGTCGGGCTTGGCTCCAAGGAGCACCAGGACAAGGACACCCTCGGCCGCGTCTATGAGTACTTCCTGTCCAAGTTCGCCTCTTCGGAAGGCACCCGTGGCGGCGAGTTCTACACGCCGACCAGCGTCGTCCGGGTGCTCGTCGAGATGCTCGA
>CALBET010000172.1 GCA_937888665.1 uncultured Acidobacteriota bacterium | reverse complement strand
TCTACATCCGTTTGCCCAGGCACCGACGACGGCTGGTCGATGTGCTGTCCGCCGTGTCCGGCATCATCGTCTTCGGGCTCATGGCGACGCAGGCGGCTCGGTTCGTGCCGTTCATGATGCGCACCAGCGAGACGGGTGAGGATCTCGACCTGCCGCTGTGGCCGTTCATGGCGTTTGTCTCGGTGTGCGCGTCCGTCATGGTCGCCCGCGTGTTCGCGAACCCGGCGGGGGGCGAGGACGACCTCCGGTACCGGGTGCACGCACCGGGCAAGAAGGGTGACGCAGCCCTGTGAGTCTCACGCTGGCCGGACTGGTTGGGATCGTGGTCATGGTCCTGCTGTTGGTGCTGGGGGTGCCCATCGCGTTCGCGATGGCGGTGACCGGAGCGGTGGGGCTATGGCTGCTGGAGGGCCCCGGGCCGGCCATGGCCCACACGCTGCTCATTCCCTGGAACGAGGGGCGCAGCTTTGTCTTCGTGACCATCCCGCTGTTCGTGCTGATGGGGCAGCTCGTGTTTCGTACCGGGCTGGCGTCTGACCTCTACGACGGGGTCCGCACCTGGATCAGCAAGGTGCCAGGGGGGATGGCGATCACCTCGGTGATCGCGTGCGGCGCGTTCGGCGCCGTCACCGGGTCCAGCATCGCGACCGTGGCGACGATGGGCGCCATCGTCATGCCCGAAATGCGTCGCTATAAGTACCATCCGCGTCTGGCCACCGGCGCATTGGCGGCGTCCGGCACCCTCGGTATCCTGATCCCGCCCAGTCTCATCTTCATCTTCTACGGTGTCATGACGGAGACGTCGATCGGGGCGTTGTTCATTGCCGGTATCGTGCCCGGCATCCTGACCGCCGCCATGTTCTCCGCCATCATCCTCGTCCGGTGCATGATCACCCCGTCGCTCGGTCCACCGGGGCCGGGGGCGACGTGGCATGAGCGGTGGACGTCGACGGTCGGCCTTGTCCCCATTCTGGCGCTGTTCTTGCTGGTGATCGGGGGCATCTATGGCGGTGTGTTCACGCCGACCGAGGCCGCCGGAGTGGGATGCACCGGCGTGCTGGTCATGGCGGCGCTGCGCCGCCGTCTCACGACGCGGGCCATGAGCACCGCGCTCGAGGAAACCGCCCTGATCAGCGCGATGATCTTCGCCATCATCGTGGGCGGCTATCTGGTAGCCCGGTTCCTGGCGGTGACCGGCCTCACCGAAAATATGGTGGGCGCACTGGTCGCGATGGATCTGGGGCGGATCCCGTTTCTGATTCTGCTGGTGCTCCTCTATCTCGTGCTCGGGGCCATGGTGGACGTGTTCGGGATGCTGGTGCTGACGATTCCGTTTGTCATGCCGGTCGTCCGCCAACTGGGCATCGACCCGATCTGGTTCGGCGTCTTCGCGGTGATGATGGCCGAGCTGGCGCTGGTGACCCCGCCGATCGGCGCCAATGTCTTCGTGATGCGCCGCACCGCGCCCGAGGTGCCGATGAGTGACATCTTCATGGGCGTGCTGCCGTTCGTCGCCGGCGAACTGGTCATCATTGCGCTGGTCATCGCGTTTCCACAGATTGCCCTGTGGCTGCCGTCACAGATGAACTGACCCCGGTGCGTCGGTAATTTGGTTCTGCGCCACATCGTAGGCGTCTCCGGTCGAGCAGAGAGACGGCTCAAGGCTCACGCGGCGCGGTAATCTTTAAGCCCTCCACGTCCTCGTCCCACTGTTGCTTCTCGATATCGCGAGGTGGCGCCCGCTCGGTGAGTTCCTCGATCCAGTTGCGGACCACGATCAGCTCGGTTGGAGCCTGCGTGCGTTTGAGCATCAGGAACCGCCCATCGCTCGCAACGTCATAGTGTCGACCAGTTGGGGAATAGTACGGGTCCTCGAAGAGCACCTCGGGGAGCCCGGACGTCAGTGTGGGCTCGGTGTCCACGGTGACCGACATCATGGCCTTCCGACACATCTCGAGGGAGGTGGCGCCAGTGTCATTGTCGGAGTCAGGTCCTTCTGGAGTGGAGCGGCCGCAGTCGGTTCCCTGTCGGTAGTACAACTCCCCGCCGGCCGGCGACCACGCGGGCGAGAGTCCGCCGTTGGTCGACACCTTGATCCGGACGGTATCCACGTTTGGAAACGGTGTCACATAGATCTCGTACCGACCTGAATCATTCGATTGGTAGGCCAGCAACCGCCCGTCGGGTGAGACAGATGGCGAGCTTTCGGCGTATTCCGTCTTCCGGAGAAACTCCCAGGGTTGTGCTCCGCCCAGTGTCACCATTCCGAGGTTGAACCCGGTAGGCCCAGTGGAGTCCCAGTCTATGAACACCAAGCTGCGTCCGTCCTGGGACCAGGATGATGGGAAGAAGCCCCGCTCGGGGTCCGACACCAGCACGTCGACCTCGCCGGTGCCATCGGCCGCCTTCCAGGCCAGGTCCCCGAAGGTCCCCCCGCCGAAGACAACACGCTGGCTGTCCTGAGTCCACAGCGGGAATCTGGAGGTGTCTTGAGCGTCCGTAAGGCGCGTGTCTGAGCCGTTGACTAGATCGTGAATCCAGATATTCTGCCCCGGTGCGATGAGAACGCCTACCGCCACCCGTGTCCCATCGGGCGACACGCGCGGAGAGCGATAGGCACGAGCCGGCGCGTCAATCGGGTCCTCGTTCCCCTGCTTGTCGACCCACACAAGCGTCTGGGTGCTGCCTGTTGGCCCCCTGTCTGGCACATAGACGAGTGTCCCGTCGGCTCCCACGTACGCCTGAGTCGTGCCGGATGCGAGTCTTCTTACGCCCTCCCGGACCTGCACCGGCTCGCCTGTGGCTTCCAACCGATCTATATCAAACGGAAGGGCCCAGAGTGTTCCGTCACCAACGACATCGGAGAACACGATGTGGCCGCTTGGCGCGAACCATGGCCGCCAGCCCTCCGCCAAGATTCGGTGCTCACCCGTCTCTGGGATGAACACCTCAACGGTTCTGGAGCCGGCCGCCGAATACAGAATGGCTCGACCGTCAGGTAGCGGCTGAGGCCAGTAGTGTCCGGTCACGACCTCGTTCACCGCGCCAGGGGCGGTCATCAACTGGGGGACCCCGCCGGCGGCCGCCACCCGGTAGAGCCCGGTGTTCGAGTGACCAAACCAGATCATGTCGTCCTGGCTCCATGCCGCGCCCAGTTCGAACCGGTCCTCAACCGGGTTCTCGGGGAGGTCACACACTTTTACAGATGCACCGCCGGCGAGCGAGACCTTTCTGAAGCTGTTGCCGACCTTGAACCCCACCCACTCCCCATCAGGCGAGAAGAACGGATTCACGGCCCCGTCCGTGTCCGCCATCGGTACTGCGTCCACCTGGTCGAGTGGGCGGTGAAACAGCTGGGTCCTGTTCCCGGTCTGCCCCACGTAGACGAGGTCCCGCCCGTCCGGCGACATCGCCGCAACGATATTCATGTCTGGCGGGAGGCTGATGTCTGCTGGGAGCAGCACCGACAGGGCGTCCCGGGGGGGCGGTGGGGGAGTGGCGACCGCGGTCCAGACGATGAGACCCGCCAGGACCGCCCCGACCGCGGCTCCGGCCACCCAGGGGACGGTCCGCCGCGTTGGGGCAACCGGAGGGGGCACTTCCTCGCCTTCGTCGAACTCGAGCAACCCGTCCGCAATGTCCCGAAGCCGCCGCTCTGGCGCTCGCTCGAGGCAGCGCCGCACGAGCCGACGGACCGCCGAAGAGGTATCGGTCGGCAGCGCGTCGAGATCGACGTCTTGGGTCCGCACCGCCGCCAACGTGTGGAACACCGTGTCCCCAACGAAGGCTCGGCGCCCCGTCAGCATCTCGTAGAGCACGCAGCCGAACGCCCACACGTCGCTGCGCCTGTCGGCTGCCTGCCCGTCCGCCTGCTCGGGTGACAGGTATGCCGCCGTCCGCGTCAGGACGACACTCGCAATGGCCGCCGCCGGGTCGATCGATGCCCCACCCAGATCGAGGCCGACGTGGTCCGTCAGCCCGAAGTCGAGCACTTTCACTGTGCCGTCGTCGCGTACGCCGATGTTGGCCGGCTGGAGGTCGCGATGGAGGATGCCCAGCCCGTGCGCCGCGTTCAGCGCCTCGGCGATCTGCCTCGCGATCGACAGCGCCTCGTCGGGCGGCATCGCCCCGTGTGCGATGCGGTCGGCCAGCGTCGGGCCGTCAACCAGCTCGCGAATCAACACCGTCGCACCCTCGGCCGCTTCCAGCCCATAGACCTGGGCAATGTTGGGGTGGCGGAGAGAAGTGAGCAGCGCGGTCTCTCGTCCGAAGCGGGCCCGCTGGTTCGGGTCGTCCGTGAACGCCTCGGAGAGCACCCTGAGCGCCACCTCCCGGGAATGTGTCCGGTCCCGTGCGCGGTACACCGGGCCCACCCCCCCCTCGCCCACCAGCGCGGTCAGTTGGTAGGCGCCAATCCGACTGCCGATCGCGCCGGTCGCGTCCCGCCATGCGTCAGAGCCAGCCAGCTCTCGTCGCAGGTCGGCGATACTCGCCTGACGCTGCCCCGCCTCATGGTGGATCGACCGCTCGATCGCGCGCGCCACGCGTTCCGGCAGGTCCCCGCGTTGCTCGCCCAGCGGGGTCCGTCGCCCTGCCCGGTGGGCGGCACGCAACTCCGCCACCGTTCGTCCCCCCACCGGATAGGACCCGGTCGCTAGGTGATAGAGCAGGACCCCCAGGCTGTAGAGCTCGCTCTGGCGTGTCGCGGCCTGTCCCTCGAACAGCTCCGGCGCCAGGTACAACGGCGTTCCCGCCATGCCCCCGGGCGTCAACGGTTCCCCGGAGGGGGTGCCGTCTTCGAGCGCCTGGCCCGTCCCGAAGTCGGCCAGGACGAGCCGCCCACTGGCGTGGCGCATGACATTCTGCGCCTTCACGTCTCGATGGAGCAGGCCGGCCTCGTGCACCGCGCCCACCGCCTCGCAGAGCGCAACCCCGATCTGCACCACCTCCTCCGCGGGAAAGGGTCCGCGTGCCCGCAGTTCTACTTCCAGCGTGTCGCCCTCGATGAGTTCCATCCAGAGCCCCACGCGGCCCTCGATGCGATCGGCGCCGTAGACGGTGATAACGCCGGAATGGTGCACGCGGGCCTGCACACGACCTTCTTCGATCACGTCTGCTCCGCGCGCGCCGGGGTCGGCATCGTCGGAACGAATCAGCTTGAGCGCCACCTCCCGGTCGAGCCGCGGGTCCCACGCCCGGTAGACGTCGCCGAACGCGCCGCGGCCGATCAACTCGATGACCTGCAATGCCCCCCACTGAAACGGGGGCTCTGCCTGAGACGGGGGTTTGGCAGGGCTCGACCGGGTGTCCAGACGAGACCCGGAGTGGAGCGTGGCGTGAAAACTCGAAATCCCGGCGATCAGCCGTAGCTCGCGCAGGCTGGCGCGCTCCGCGTCACTGAGAGCCGCCGACTCAATGGTCGACCAAGCAACGGGGATGCCGTCGGCCACCGCCGAAGCGGCCTCATCCAGAACCGACATCGCTTAGGCCCTCAAGCGCGCCATTTCGTCCGCCAGTCGCACCAGGGCGCGCACCGTCGCTTTCCGAGCCGCGTCCATCGACGGCTTCCCGAAGGCGTCCGCGATCTCCTGATAGGTCAAGTCCAGCTCGACGCGACTGACGATCAGGTCTTTCTCGACCGGCCGCAGGTGCGCCAGCGCACGCTCGTAGTGCTCCAGGGCCTCCTGCCCAATTGCCGCCTCGATGGGTGACGTCCCAGGGTCCTCGATCTTCGAATCGAGCACGCCAACCGGGGGGGTGCGCCCCTTATGCCTGAACTCGCTCCTGATGCGATTCAGTAACGCTTGGCGCAGGTAGGCGTGCAGGGCCCCCTCGCCGCGCGGCTTGAATGCCTCGATTCTCTTGAACGTCTGCAAGACCGTTTCTTGGACAAGATCCTCCGTGTCGGTGATGTCACGCGCCCAGCGGGGAAGCCGGCCCGAAGCCCATCGACGCAGCGGTGGGATGTGGCGCCCGAACAGCACATCGAGGGCCTCCGAATTGCCGCCGCGCGCCTGCGCGAGCAACCTCGCGGTCGAGGCAACGTCGTCGTCTGACGCCCTCGCCGCAGGCTTTGCAGAGGTGCCCTCGGAGGGCAGACCGTTCGTCATGGCCGTTCACTCGACGCCACCGTCCGGCCCCACAGGGGCTATGGGCTCATCTCTGGGCTATGGGGGCGCATTGTAGCCCGTTCACGGACGGCCTTCAAACCCGCCTCCCGGCGTTCTTCCGGTTTCTCAATTTGTCCGGTTGACGACTCTGTGGCGTTTAGAAGCTATTGAGGGGGGCCGTGAGACTCCGACATCCGTCGGCTGGTTCACGACAGGGGTAAAGCCCATGGTGCTGGGTCACTGGCGGAGTGTGCTCACCCGCAGGTCGGTCGGCGTGCCCATCGCGGCCCTTGTCCTGGGGCTGATCCCAGCCACCATGGCGGCCCAGGAGGCGGGGCGCATCGAGGGGCGCATTCTTCGGAGTGATGGGAGCGGCGTGGTCGGCGCGACGGCGGTGCTCAACGAGACGGCCGCGACGGTGACCACAGGGGGCAATGGCGAATTCTTGTTCTTGAATGTGCCACCCGGG
>CALBET010000171.1 GCA_937888665.1 uncultured Acidobacteriota bacterium | reverse complement strand
ACCAGTTTGAGGACCGATTCGACTTTGCCCTCGACCCGTTTGATTGAATCGTTGACCTCGGCAATGGCCATCTTTAGTGCCATCTGGACCGCAATCATCTGCACGGACAGCATCTCGGTGGGCCCAAGCGATACAGAGCGCCACTGCAATTGCTGAAGGAATTGGCCTGCATCGTCGACCGTCGTCATTCGGAAGAAACCAGGGTCGCCTCGTATCAGATTGCCGCTGCGGATCGCCTCCATGCTTTTGGCTGAGAGTTGAACGAATTGTCCGTTCTGGGCAAACACCGACGCCGCGCCAGCAGCGAGGCCCGCTACGTTGCCGATAGCGCCCTTGCTGACGCCGGCCACATCCACGAGTTGCCCAGCCGCATCTCTGATCTTGGCGAGATAGCTTTCGACAGCCTCTGACGGCCCGCCAACAAGCATTCCTTCGTCGGTCACCAAGATGGCCAGTTCTTCACCGGGCCCCGTCGCTGGTGTGGGCACAATGTCTGATGCCTGCGTTGCAGGCATCTTGTTCAGGTCGTCCATCGTTTCCTACTCCCCCGTTCCCAACAACTCTGACCGCTTGCCACTCCACGTGACGACCAACGCATCACGCGCCCGGCTGCTGGCGACGTAGAGCAGCGACCGCTCGCGCAACAGCGCCTCGCCCCGCTCCTCGTCAGGAACATGACGCAGCGTCGCCGGCGACGGAACATGTTTATCATCAGCCCCCGACAGAATCACTCGGGAGAACTCCATTCCTTTGGCCCGATGCATGGTCAAGACCTGCGGGTATCCCGGAGTAGCGGCATTCCTATCCAAGGCACGAACGGTCACCCCACGCTCGCCAAGACCGCGCACGAACCGGTCGCGATCATCCTGGTTGCGGGTTAGCACGGCAATGCTTTCGGGCTCCACCTCGTCTTCGGCGAGCCACGACTTGATCTTGGCGGCCACCGTATCCAACTCCGCCACCTGGCTCTCGCATGCAATGAGTTCCGGCACCGGGCCGTTGCGGGCCGACCGGTAGTCACTGGTCGTCTCCTCCCCCTGCTCGAGATCGGTGTAATCGGCTCCAGAGAGCACACCGACGGCGAATCGCAGATTCTGGGCGGTGGTCCGATAGTTCAGCGTGAGCCGGCGTGAGCGGCCCACAATCTTGATCCCAAAGCGGCTCAACACGATCGGACTGCCGTAGATCCGCTGGTGGGAATCCTCGGCGATGAAGAGGTCGTTGCGCCCCTCGGCCGCCAAGGCGCGCAGCACCGCCCAATGCGTGGCGTGCAGATCCTGGGCCTCGTCGACGACAACGTGGTCGGCGAGGAAGCTGCCATCCTTTTCCGTCCGCAGCCTCAACGCCTCAGCTGCAACCGCCAGCACCTCAGGGAAGCTGATCGTCTCGTCCATCTGGCTATTACGACGGAAAGAATCGACGAGCTTCCACACCCCGATGCGTTGCGGGCGGCTCAGGCGCACCCCACGCCCTGGCCGGGCCACCTTGGCGTATTGCTCCAGCGTCGTGATCCGGTTCGCCAGGACCACCGCCACGTATTCGCTCTCCAGGAACGACGGGGTGGCCAGCTTGCCATCCAGGCCCGAGTCGACGCTCTGGGCAACCTCGCGCCACACCGCGTCAGACGAAGTCCGCTTGGGACCGAATTCAATTCCGCTTCGCCCGAACACAACCGAGCAGGCGGCCCCGACGGTCTCTCGCGGAGAACGGTCGAGAATCCCTTTCCCCAGCGCGTCGATACCTCCCACGTACACCCCCGGGTCGCCGGGGTTCGCAGCAAGGCGCAAGCCGGGGTCCAGGGCGGTCAGGTCAGCCCGAAGTCCCTGCGCCAGTGTGGCGTTGTAGGTAGTGAGAATGATCCGAGCATCGGGATCGGCCCGGCTCAGCCGCCGCGCGCGGTGGATCGCGACGACTGTCTTGCCGGTTCCTGCGCCACCCGACAGCCGAAATGCGCCATTGAAGTCAGCGTCGACGTACTTGCGTTGTTCGGGATGCAGAAAGATCCGCCAGGCCGCGAAGTCACCACCCTCTATGACTCTTCGCAGTTCCTCGTTGTCCTCGATGAAGGCGAACTGCATCTTGGACGCGGGCCGCTCCAGCGCCTTGATGATCTGCTCATCTTCGTCGAGGTCGGCGTCGACGGGTTTGTCAGTGAAGCCGTGTTTCTCGCGAATGTCCTCGATCGCGGTCCCAGTAACCAGTTCGAGCAGGGCGCTTTGCTCCCAGCCGAGGGCGCCTTCGGCGGCGTCGAGCACCGAGGATTCGTCGGGCGCCGCTATAACTATTGCGGCGAGAGCGGGGTCGATCCCCAGTCCTTCGGCGAGGTCGTCGAGGGTGTATCCAACTTGGGCAAGATAGGACGTCTGGGGTTTCGTAACTGGTTCGGGTGCAGCAACTTCCGGCGTCCGCTGGGCGGCTGGTGCTGATTCGCCGATAAGGCCTTCCAACGTGCCGTTGATCGGGTTGACCCGCAACGTCGCTGTCTCGGCGAGCTTGATGGCCTCGTCGTGATTCCAGGTGCCCATATAGATGTAAGTCGGGACACCGCCCGACTTATCATCGACCTTGAATAACAGGGCGCGATAGTGAAGGTCGACTCGGCCGGTGCGGACTCGCGGGTCGGCCGCGACGTGCATCGGCTCGATATGCAGTTTCGGCGAGGTGTCGTCGGCGTTGAGCTTTTCGAAGAAGTCGTACACCTTCTTCTTGATTGACCCGTCCAGCTTGGACATCGCCTTGCTGTTGGACGCGATGACGAGGTTCGCCACTTACATCACTCCATTCGATTTCAACGCCGCCATGATCTGCGGAACGTCTGCTGGGCAGAGGGTCCAACCGTCCGCGGCACCCTCACCGTCAAAGGTGACACCGACCCGCGCATCGGCCCACGCAAGGTCGATGACCTCGCCGTCGTCGGTCTCGTATCCCATCATCGGCAACGAGGCGCCCGCCTCTGCTAATGCGCGAATGAGATCCCGTTCGCTCTCTGAGACCGCTTCGCTGAAAACGGCTTGCCACTCGGCTGGAAGCGTCATCTCGTCAGCGGCGCCAGTCGCGGGTGTGGGTGCCTTCGTCAACAGCGAATAAGTGCTCACCCGGTGGCGGTCACTGAAGCCCAGCCAGTTCGACAGGCGTAGCCACTCCTTCCACGCCTTGCCGTCGAGGTTCGCTATCCGATCGTCACGGTCGTCGACGGCAAGCACTGCTCGCGGCGGGTCCGCCATCGTGTGCACACCGGCCGTCACGGTGACGCCACCGTCGGTGAAGGCCCAGCACACGTCGGACCCGGACTCTGGGAAAGACGTCGCGCCATCGAGTGCCGCCGTCGCCGCGGTTGCTATCGACGCCGCCTCGGAGTGGGCGCGGTTGTCGCTGCGCACGAAGAGGAACGGCAGGTATGTGCCGAACTTGCTCCAGGCCTGCACGTCAGGGTCGACCATGAACTCCAGCAGTTGACTGACGGGGTCTTTCGCCAGGAGACGAACGAGCCCCGGACGCACTTGAAACTGTCCCGTGACGATGCTGGCGGCTTTCTCGTCGAACCACGCCGGCTCTACAGCATCACCCGACTTGAACCGTTGCAGATCCTCATGCCCAAACGACCACACCATGTACCCCCCGCTGCGCAACGCAGCCCGCTTGTCGGCGTCGTCGGCCACGCGGTTATTTCCGAGCACAGCGTGGAACGCCCGTCCGTCGCCGAAGATCGCGATCTGCGGGATGGCGGGGTCGGCGGTCTGCAGCATGAAGTCGGGTTTGACAAAGCCCAGTGAAACCTGCGGCCGCAGTGACCATTTGCGGGGCTTGGCGCCTTGGAGGGTGATGGTCGCCGACGGGCCGTAGGTGCCGGGCTTCTCCACGACCGCGGCACCCATGATTTTCAATCGGTCGATGAACGATTGGTAGAAGTCGCGCTCGAGGAATGATTCGTCGCTGATCGGTGTGGGTGGGGGCGCGTGCTCGGTGACGCCCAGCGACCAGTCGTCGAGATCAGGGGTTGCGTGGGCACCGACGTCGAGGATGTCATCAAGCAGTTTCAGGGCGGTGGCCCGTGACACCTTGTCCATCTCGTGTGGTGCCGCGAACGGCAGCAGACAGCGATGACACGCCAACCGGTCCTCGTCCCGGCAGGGGCATTCCCGAACGATCTGCCGCGCCGCCGCCAGCACTGCCCAGACCTTGGTGTGGTCGGAGAACTCTGCGAGGTACCCGGTGCCGCCGGGGACGGTGTCGTGGATCAGTAGCGCGCGGCGGTCCGGTGAGCGCAGCGCGTCGCTGATGGCGGCGACGTCGAGGTGTTCGGGTGATCCGCCGATGACCTGCCTCAGGCCCAGCATGATCGCCGCGGCGAGGCTGGGGTGGGCGAAGTTGTCGTATTCCATTTTCGGCGGAAGGTGCAGCAGCACGCCCTGGGTGCGCAGCGCGCGGGCTAAGGCGATCTCGCGGACGTCCTCGATCGGGGAGTCGCGCAGTCGGCACCAGGTGCGGTGCTCGTAGCGGGTGTTACGCCCGGCGGCCCCGTCGAGTTGGCCGCAGGATCCGCAGACGCGGAACAGCCCGGTCGCGGCTTCCTGCCCGGCGATCATCCGTTTCTTTCCTTGCGATCCGCGCCGGCCCAGGTTCAACCAGCGAAGGTCCAAGCGGCGCAGGTACTCCGCGCCGAACTCCGAGTCCGACCTAAACCAGGTCCGGCCCACGTGGGTGGGGTCGACGTCGGCGGCGATGCCGACGGTGAAGGGTTCGCGTTTGCGGTCATCGCGGATGTCGTTGATGGTGGCCTCGTCGCGGCGAACTTCAGCCGATACCCGGGTCATCTCCACGACGTTGAGATGCTGGCTGACGTCGGCGATGCCGTTGCTGTGGCAGCGGGGGCAGGACGAGACCGGGTCGGCTTTGACGGCCGGTTGGCTGATGCCGGCCCACCCACACTGCGGGCAGAGCTGCCAGGAGTGGATATTGGACTCCCCGGTGCCCAAGTCGACCGCGTCGATCGACACCGCAAGGCCCCGCGCGTAGAACGTCGCTCCGGGGGCGAGCTCGGTGAGGGCTATCCGGGAGCCGCGCTGGTAGCTGAGCTCTTCGCCCATGTATTGATTGGTGTCCGGGTCGATCCAGGTGACACCCACGTCCAGGGTGACCGAGTCGTCCAACAGCGTGTAGTTGGGCAGCACTCCGTAGCGTTCGAGCACGGAAATCCAGTAGTCGCGGGTGAGCGAGTTGATCTGGCCGCCCAGCAATTTGCGGGATCCCTTCGCGACGCGCAACGCCCGCCGGTCGTCATCGGTCGCAGCGGGCGAGGATGCCCGGCGCTCGAATTCGGGAAGGTCGGCCTCGACGGTCACCAGCCGGGTGGTGAGCTCCTCTAAGTCGCCTGTCCACTGGTGGGCCGCACTCATCAGCTGCTGGGTCAGGCCGCTGGAGCCGCCCTCAGGTGGCGCGCTGGCCCACGACCGCAAACCGTCGGCGGCGTCTGTGCTGACATGCTCGCCGAACTGAGACAAGAAGCTGTCCAGCAGCGCATCGGCATCCACGGCCGCCGTTTCCAGGAGCCGCTCCAGCCAGCTGCCCTCCCCGGTGTCGCCGAAGACCGAGCGCGCATCCTTGGGTGGCACGATCTGCGGGTCACGGGCGAACCGATCGACAATCGCCGCGACGTATTGGCGTTGCAGGATCTCTTCAGCGCTGAGGAAGGTGGCCGGCGGGCGCACGTCGCCCTGGATCACCGAGAGTGGTTCGAACAGTTTCGGGAGATGCTCGCCCCGGCCGCGGACGTAGGCGAGCACCAGCGAGTTGCCGGTGAGCCTCCCAGCCCGGCCGACCCGCTGCACATAGGAGGACACCGACCGGGGCAGCGACCCCAGCATCACGGTGGACAGGTCACCGATGTCGATGCCCATCTCCAACGTCGGGGTGGCGACGAGCACGTTGGGGGCTTGTGGGTCGGTGCCGCCGCGTTTGAACGCTGTCTCGTAGTCGAGACGGACCTTCGTGGGCAGCAGTGAGGTGTGTTCGCGCGCCACGACGCGTTTCATCTCGGTCGACTCGTACAGCCGCCGATAGAAGTTGTCCGCTTTGGGGACTCGGTGCAGGGTTCCGGGGCAACGGATGAGCAAGCACGGTGCGCCGTAGAGTTCATCCACCGTGGTGGCACTGCCCGGTGCGGGTGTCTGACAGATGCTGCAGGCAAGCAGAAATCTAGAGTCGAGCAGGTCCTGCGCCGTAGGGGCATGAAGCTGCACGGTGGTCGGCGGCAGCCCGTAGGCGGTGGTGCCGGTTTCGGTGAGGACGGTGCTGAGCAGCATCTTCTCGGTGAGTTCGGCGAACAGCGCCTTGGTCAGGAAGGCGCCGTCGTTGGGGCTGACATCGAGGCACCGGGATGCCCATCGGGCGTACCAGGAAGACGCAGCGGTGATCGGGTCGAAACCTTCCGGTAGCGCGCCGGTCGCCGACTTGATGGCCGGGAATGCCGGTGCGGCGCGGCCTTTCGGGAAGGCCGGCATGCCCTGTCCGCGCGGGCGGCCGCCCCAGATCTGGTAGCGGTTGGCGTTCTTCTCGATGTAGGGGCGCAGCCACTCGTGGTGGATGCCGCCGCGGGTGCGGATGCGTTCGACGGTGCCGCGCACCCACCGCGCCAGTGCGGCGTCGGTGACCCCGGGCAGCGGAAGCTGTGTCGGATCGGCTTTGTCGAGGGCGCGCCGGCCGAGGATGGTGGCCCGATTCGGGGCGCCCAGGTACACCTCGGCGACGACGCTGCCCGTGAGTTCCAGCGTCCGGCCGGTGCGGGACTGCAGACCGAATTCGAGGTCGACGTCGAACTGCAGTCGCCGTTTAGCTTTGTTCTCCGCGGCACGGCGGGTGTTGGGGTGCACGCCGGACTTCCAGAAGCCGAAGAACTCGTCGCGGTCCACGATGTCGGGGGGCAGAAGTTGGTAGCGCAGCATGGGATCATCACCGGCCCGGTCGATCACCGATTGCGCTAATTGGGTGAGGTCGAGCTCGCGGTCGCCGAGTGCCCCACGCAGGGCGGTGCGCAGGCTCAAGCGGTGGGATTGAGCCTGAACGAATCCGGCGCGGTGGGCGGCATCTTGCACGCTGTCGGTGAACATCAGCGCTTTCTTCTCGACCGCGTCGAGGTTGGCGTCTCCGAACAGGTTCGACAGGGTTACCGAGAGCTGGGTAGCGACCGCGCTACCCAGGAAGCGGATGCCGTCGGCGACCCCGCAGGCGGGGCAGAAATCGTGGGTGGACTGCTCATCGGCGTCGGGACCAACAAGGGTCAGCACGGGCAGCACCCGGCCGTCGAGGACCTCGGCGCTGTCGGGGTCGGGGGGTTGGTCGGCGAGTTACCGGTGGTCGAGGTGGAACCAGCGCAG
>CALBET010000170.1 GCA_937888665.1 uncultured Acidobacteriota bacterium | reverse complement strand
GCCGAACCGTTGAGTGTCGAGCCCGTCGTACCAGGAGCGCGACTTCACCGCGTCGGCGATCGCGGTCGCCGCCACGGTGCATCCGGTTCCTGACCAGTGCGTGTCGGTTCGGCAATAGAGCGGTCCCTCGGGGTGAAAACGCTCCCGGATGAACAGGGTGGTCAGGTCGAGCACGTCGATGCCGTCAGCGCGCAGGAGGTCGTAGAACTCCTGATGCGCCGGGTCGAGCCGCGGCACCGGAATCGGGACGCTGACAGCGTTGGAGATCTTGTCCGGGTAGATGGTCGCCTTTGGCGGCACCGGGACAAGCAGCAGTTCGATGCCGAGCTGGTCCAACTGTTTCTTGAAATCCTGAATCGCCGGGAGCGGGTCGGCATCGTCCGGTCGCAGCGCCCGCGAGACCGTGGCTGCGTCCGCGCCCCAGAACCGCCCGGCGCCTAGATGACGCAGCTCCGGGCCGAAGAAGATCCATCCGTCCAGCCCGGTCACGGCGATCTGGTCGGCACGCTCCGCCTCCTGTGCCAATCGCTGGAGCTCCGCTCGGAACGGAGGAAGCAGCGCGTCGATCGCCGGTCCGCCACAGGCAGCCGCCACGGTGGCCAGGGCCAACAGTACAGTCCGAGGACGACTCATGGTGTAGCCAGTTCTCCCCACCAAGGCTGCGCGAAGACAACGGCGCCGTCGACCAGCTCGGCGCGTGCAATGCCGTCCCGCTCTGGCGCCACCTCGGTCCACGGTCGCAACGACAGGGTGACGACAGCGCCGGCGGGGAGCGTTGCCGCCGGTGTCCACACATTGTCTTCCATGCTCGAGAGATAGACGAGGGCCACGGTCCCGTCGACGGTCGGGTCGTTTCCCGCGATGTCCGCCAGCTCGAGCGCGATGATGTGGTCCCGGTACGGCACCGTGCCGGGGCGCGGCGCGGCGGCGCGCTGCCGAACGAGTCCGCGGACCGTCAGCCGGCGGCCCGGCGTCGGGCTCAGCACCGCGGCTCTCGGCCCCGGCTCTGGCGACGATGGTCGCGACGCGGATGGGGACCAGCCGTCCAGTTCCACGAGACGCCAGTCGCCCTGACTCAGCTCGCGGGTCGCGAATTGGTAGACCACGACCCGGGTCGCGGCGAGTCGGTCCGGGTTCCGTGCCAGGTCCCGCGCCAGCGCGGCCCGGGTCGCGAAGGCGCCGTTGTCGTTCTGCGCCACCCGGTCGATCGGCCGCGCCAGCGCCACACTCAACTGTTCTGCAAGGCCGGCCCCGCGCCCCCAGCCCATACTGCCCAGGGAGTAGATGTTGCTGAAGCTGTCTCCCAGCAAGAGGACCTCGGCGGTGGGAGATGGTTGCCAGGGGGCGCCATCGGGCGTGCCGACCTGACGGATCGTCACGATATCGGCCGCCGCGGGTGACCACTCTTCAGGGAGACCCAGCAGGTCGAGGGTGTCCCCCCGGTTGGAGACCGTGACCGCACGGGTGGTCAGCGCGGTCGGGTTGCCCGGAGGCAGCGCCGTTTCCTCTGTCAGGAATTCCCCAAGTGCCGTCGCGACGGCCTGCATAGCGTCCGGACGCCAGTGCGTGTCTCCGCTCAGGTAGGTCGGCGCGCCGGGCCCGCGAGTGGCTGCCAGCAACGGCGCCGGGTCGAAGACCAGCACCCCCGCGGCCTGCATCTCGTCGCGGAACTGGGTGAACGACAGATTCCGGAGCGGCGCCGCCGCGGCCAGGGACGTGAGCTGTTCCGGGTGGATCGCGGGCTTGACCGGGGTCGGCATCAGCACCAGGGTGATGCCTCGGTCGGCGAGCGCCTCGTTGAACGCGAGCAGCGCCGGTCTGGGGTCCGCCTCGGGCGCCGCCGCCAGGCTGTTCCCCGACGCGGCACGTCGCGCCAGGTGCGTCTCATCCAGGAACCCCGGGCCGACCACGTGCTGGACGTCCGCGGCGTAGAAGAGCCACCCATCTCGGCCAACGTAGACCCGTTCGTTGCCGGCGCCGGCAATGCGTGTCAGAAACAGCTGCACGACCGGACGCAGGTGCCGGGCCAGCAAGGACTCGTTGTCCACCTGGTCGGTGAGCGTGCTGATGACCTCGAGGAGGCGCCGGTTGCGCATCACCACCTGGGCGACGAGCGTCCCGGTCGGCTGGGCATCCCCGGTCACCTCCGACGTGACCGCCGCTCCCGACGCGACACGCCAGACCTCCGGAGCCAGCCACAGCTGCGTCATCGGAACCGCGGTGGTCGCCATGAAGAGGACCCCGGTCAGGGCGAGCGCGACCGATCGGCTGATCGCAGTCTGTCCGACTTCGGCATGCGCCTGCGCGACGCGGCGGTCGTTGAGCCGGTTGGGCGGTGGGGTCGCCATCAGAAGATGAAGTAGATGAACGGGTTGTAGGCCTGGGTTGAGAGCAGCGCGAGCGCCAGCATGAGGCCGACGGCGGTGAGCCCGGCTCGCGGGGGCGTCAGCCGCCGGGTCCAGTCCCAGGTCTGCGGGCAGCTCCAGGTGACGACCGCCGCGGCCAGCACGGCACCGAGGAAGTAGGGCCGGTAGAGCACGCCTCCCAGGAGGGTGCCGGCCGGCGGCACGGCCGCCAGCCCGAACATCGTGTTCAGATATCGCATCGCCTCGCCGAGGTCCGTCGCCCGGAAGAACACCCAGCCAACCGAGACCATCGCGAAGGTGGCGCCGACCCGCAGCGGTCTGGGAAGCCGGTGATAGAACGCGGTCTTGCCGCGCGCGCGCTCGAGCGCGAGCAGGCTGCCGTGCAGCCCGCCCCAGATGACGAAGGTCCAGGCCGCGCCGTGCCACAGGCCGCCCAGCAGCATCACCAGGAACAGATTCAGGTAGGTACGGCGCGGGCCCAGACGGCTGCCGCCCAGCGGCACATACAGATAGTCGCGAAGCCAGGACGAGAGCGAGATGTGCCACCGACGCCAGAACTCGGTGATCGACGCGGCACGATAGGGTGAATCGAAGTTCTTGGGGAAGACGAAGCCAAGCATCAGGCCCAGTCCGATCGCCATGTCCGAGTAGGCGCTGAAGTCGAAGTAAATCTGAAATGCGTAGG
>CALBET010000169.1 GCA_937888665.1 uncultured Acidobacteriota bacterium | reverse complement strand
CACACCCTCCAGTCCGAGGTCGATTCCGAACCAGCCACCGCCACCGATTCCCATGATCACCACGGCGAAAGGATCGTCCTGGCTGGAGAAGGCGAGAGAGAACCGCAACGGGTCCGCGCCGAAAGGCAGGTTGATCGCGACCTGGGTGTTCAACCCGGTGAGCGCGAGTGCGCCGATGTTGATCTCGGGGACCGCGAGGTTGAAACCAGTCGTGATCGAGCGCGCATCGATGTTCAGGATCGGGCCATTGCCTGAGCCGAAGTTTAAGAAGCGCGACATGTTCGACAGGAACGCGAGCGCATCCCCGAACACGACATCGCCGATCTCGACCTGCAGGTCTTCGGCCCGATCGGAGCCGGCGGTGAAGCCGAACCGCTCCAAACGCACGCTCGCGAAGGTCTTGTCGCCGATGAAGTTGATGAGCAGATTCGTCAACGCGCCTTCTGCGCGCCAGTAGGCCTCCTGGGTGTAGGCGCTGGCCTTCGCGGTGACAGTGACATAGAAATCGGCCTGGTCGAGTTCGGGGAGGAGTTTCGCCAGCAGCGCACCCGCGGCGGAGTTGAACTCCAGATCCGGGCGCCAGGTGTAGGTGACCTCAACCTCGAGCGGGATGTCGGGCAGATCGATATCGAAGGAGCGGTTCGTGTTGAATGCAGGTGCCTTCGGGTTCGGGATGAGCTTCGACGGATCCATCGGATCGGGCTGCAGCATGTCGATGCGGTCCGGCAGAAGATCGGCCAGCGAGATACCGCCGAAGAGCTTCAACTCACCGAGCATGTCCGCCGGTCGCAACTGCGGCAGCGATCCGCTGATCGACGGCAGATCGCCAGGCGCGCCAGGCAGGACACCGCTGATGCTGCCGATCCCCGCCAGGCCCATCTGGGGGGGCGCTGATGCCACCGCCGCGCTGCACGTCGACACCTACGCCCTGAGCGCCGATGCCCTCCAGGAAGATCCCGAGGTCGGAGCCCCCGATGCCGAGGTTGAGATAGACGTCGGGGAACTGCACCGACACGTTCTGGTTGTTGCCGGCCATCGCCGAGACGCCGTCGATGTTGACGTTCGCCGACTGCAAGCGAGGGAAGTTCCACGGCCGTCGCTCATCGATCAGGTCGCGCTCGGAGGGACGCGAGGCGTTGTCGCCGGAGTCGAGGGAGAAGTCGATGTCGATCGTCGGCAACGCGGTCGACCCGTCCTCACCAGGGGCGAATCCGACGTACTGACCGCGCAGATCCGCTCGGCGGAACTCGATGTCAAGACCGTCGTAGTAGTTGCGCAGGACGCGCGCACCGCTCGCGGTGAAGTTGGCCCGTCTTCCCCGAGAGTCAGCCTCGTCCTCCGCGAAGAGTCCGGGGATCTGCATCGTGATCCGCAGACCGCGCCGGTCGACTCCGACCAGGGTGAAGAAGAACGGTTCACCCGAGTCGAGCAGGGGCACGAAGACATTCAATCCGTTCCACTGGCCACCGAGTGGCTGATCCTGACCGGTGATCGGCGGGGTCGCCAGCGTGAGGTAGCGCAGTGACGAGAACGGTGTTCCACGCCCCGCATAGGGCACCCCGGTCGCACCATCGAGATCGATCGACGGATCGGTGATGAGGATGCGCGTCTCTTCACGCTCGAAGGCGCGGGTCGTGCGTCCCCGATCACGCACGAACTCGCGGATGACCTCGGTCTGCAGCACCGCGGGAACACCGAACGGGTAGAGGAAACCCCTGCGGGTGGTCCGAATATAGGTGTCACGACCGTTCCAGGTGCGCTGCTGCCAGGACGTGAGCGACGACCAGGGCTGATTCCAGGTGCCCTCCGCGCTCATGGTGCCGCCGAGGGAGGACAGTCGAAGATCGACGGTCACCGGGTCGGCCCTACCGCCCTTGCGCACCCGGCCGCTGCTCGTCGTCATCGCGGTGAGCCGGCCGATGTCGGATCGGTCTTCGGGGTTGGGTCGCATCCGGAACGGATAGTCGCGTCGCCCGATCTGGTTGACGATGCCCGAGGGATTCTTGTCGAGCATGTCGGCCGCGCGCCGATCCCGCAGCCACACCACACGCACGGTGTCCGAAGAATGATCGGCCCCTGATGAGGTCCTCGTTGCCAGACGGGTGCGCCACAACTCGGTGCGCCCATCCTTCGTTACCGCATCGGTGTCGTGCTCCCAGGTCGATTCGTCACTCGGCGAGACGATCATGAACCATGGGATCTCGATAGAGGTCTGCGTCGAGCTCGGATCGCCGAAGCCCACATCCCGAACAGGGATCGACTCTCCCGCCGGATAGGCGCCGAGCGTGGTGACGCGAGGCGAGTGTTTCAGCCACCTCAGCAGGCCTTCACGATCCGCGGAGATACCGACGCGCGAGGGCATATCGAAGGCCAGCCGGCTCGGCAGGGCGAGGCGCGCCGAGACGGGTGCTGGCGGCCGCGAACCGGATATGATCTGCTCGATGAGGGCCTGCGGGCCGAGGTCGACGACCATGATCGCCGTCGCCGAACTGCTCGTCGGGACGAACCGCGTGCCCTCGGAGTTCAGTTGGACGTTGAAGAAGGAGAACTCCAGCCGCTGCATGCTCTCGCGGTCACGCAGGGTGAAACTGACGCTGGGCCGGGCGCGGGTCGAGGCGGCCACGGAGCGGACTGCAGCTTCAGCGGCTCCGGGTATCGCGAGGACAGCGGCCGCGATACCCGCTCCACCGAGCAGCCCGCGCCGGGTGATGTCGGGCAGGCGCGATCCTGTCCCCGTGGAGTCATCGGTCATGTGAGTACCTTCCACTCATGGACCCGGCAAAGAGGTCACTGGGCGGCAGCCTAGGAGTGGAGCGACCTGAGTGTCCACCGATTTAGGCCCAATTCACCTCGGTTGGGGTACTAGCCCCCCGGAATCACCCCGAGAGGGGATCCACCCACTGCACACCGGGAAACCGGGCGAAGTCCGCATCGGCCGAACACACGGTGCCCCCGTTTTCCGTGATGAGCTGATGCCTGGTTCCCTCATCCGTGTTGCGGCGGGACCTTTCGGAGGTAGTCCTCATCTTCGTAGGGGTCGACTCCCTCGTCGGAGGTGATCTCCGGCAGCAGCGGCTGATCGGGTGACCCCCAACTCGAGCCAAACTCGTGGACGGATTCAAGTCCCAATAAGCTGCCTATCGAGGTGCATATTGGCGCCGAAGCAAGCGGAGCAGCCACTAGCCGGAACTCAGTCGGCTTGACCCTCACTCGCCGTCGTCCTCGTACTCGTTGTTGAGCAGGGCGGTAAGTGTGGGCTGGATATAGAGTGACCAGAACATGTCTGGAGAGGTGCTGGCCCCCGCATCTAGCGTGTCCACAGTCAGCCAATCCACCTGCCGCAGCGTGTGGTCGCGGTCCCAGTAGGCGAAGGGGCCGAACCACATCGATGCCTCCCACATCGAGCCCTGCTCAATCTCAATCGCCCACTGCAGCCTGCGTCCTGATCCAGTCTTAATCACGGTTTTCCCCTCCTGTGAGACGTCCCCTGTCCCTTTGTGATCGTAGCCACGCGGCTTCTAACGCGGCGAAACCTTTGGCGTTCGGCTGTACTCGTTCCCGCCCACACCCCCACCAAACCCAGATGCGCCAACGCCTACCGCGAGCACTCCGGACACTCCAGTCAGCCCAGTCAGCCCAGTCAGCCCAGGCGGCCTTAGGGTGTTCTGTGCCGCTGTATGCATTACTGCCAGGGGAGCATCGTGTTTGATGAGCTGAGGACCTACACACCTAGCCGACTCGGCGGGATTGTCGATGTGATAGCGCAAGCGCGCATTGGAGACACCTCGCAGAAGGCATGGATCCTGCCCAACGGCAGCGTGGAAATCGCCTTTTTCCTCGACGGAGCACGCATCAATGCTTTCCACATGGGCGACGATGCCCGGTCTGAGCGTGGATCGAGGAGATCCTTTTCCTTACTCTTCGGGGCATCGACGAAGCCGCAGGTTGTGGTGGCTCCAGGCACCCGCGCAGTCATCGTCATGATGGCCCCGATCGCGGCCCGGCTGTTGTTCGGTGTTCCTGCATCTGAGGTACACAACCGCACGATGGAGCCGCTGATGATTCAGGGTGATCTGGCGATGATCGAGGATCGACTGAACTCCCTGCCGTCATTCCCCAAACGTGCCCACTTCTTGGAGGACTACCTTCTTCAACGCCTGCAAAAACAATCGGAATTCCCTCCCTTCGTATCCTTCACCCAACACGCGCAGCATGTACTTCGCGACGCCGACCCCTTCTGGATGTCCAAGACTCTCGTTGACCGATCCGGGTATTCAAAAGTCCATATGAATCGCCTCGCCAAAGAATGGTTGGGCACGACCTTGCATCGGTACGAATCACTCTTCCGCTTCCGAGGTGCCCTCGGTCTTATGCAAGGCGACAACGTCAACTTGGCCAGCGTGGCTGCGGATGCTGGGTACCATGATCAGGCCCACTTCACGCACAGGTTCAAGCAGTATTCTGGACTGACTCCGTCGGAGTACTTGATGGTTCCGAAGGTCGGAATGGACACCCTGCTCTTCGAGAAGCTTCCTGCGTAGACGGGACGGATTCCCGGTCCGGAAGGATGATCGTTTCGTACAAGCCGCAGCCCCAGCCAATTCCCTAACCTCTCGAATGCAGAGGAAGCCAGACGGGCTTCCTGCCCTTTTGCAGATCAGGAGGACAACATGTCTGACCTCAAAGACAAGATGGCCAAGGTCTACAGCAGTATGTCCACGACGGATGATGTCAGTGCCTTCGTAGATGAACACTTTGCGATTGATTTCGTGGAACACGACACAATTCCCGGCATCGATGCCACCGGTCGAGACGTAGCAAAAATGATGTTCGGCATGATGAAGAGTGGCATACCCGACGTGCGTGCCGAAGTCGACATGATGGTCGAAGAAGGCAACAAAGTTGTTGCT
>CALBET010000168.1 GCA_937888665.1 uncultured Acidobacteriota bacterium | reverse complement strand
CCATGACGCAATGACGAGACTCGTCAAGTCCGTCAAGTCCATCAAGGCCATCAGGGCCGACTGGTCGTCGCGCGCGTGGTGGATGAATCTCCTCTTCTATTTCTGCGTGTACATGGCCGTCTTCTACCTGCCGTTCGATCTGTTCATGAAGCCGATGGCAACGGATCACGAAATCTGGTTCGGCGTCGCGCTGTCCGGCCCGTGGGCCAAGGCGACCGAGCCACTGCACTGGTTCATCTACGGGGCAGGGGCGTACGGATTCTGGAAGATGAAATCGTGGATGTGGCCGTGGGCGGCCGTGTACGCCGCGCAGGTCGTCATCGCAATGTTCGTCTGGAACGTCGTCAACGAGGCCGGTGGTGGGTGGCGAGCGGGCATCGTCACGGCGTCCCTGCTCGCGATACCGATGGTGGCGCTGTGGCGCGCGAGGCCACGTTTCGGGTCCGCCCGTTGACATCAAGAGCCGACAGCATTACAATTCGAATATTGTCAAACTATGTAATTGATATTAAAGCCAGATGACAACGCTCGACACAAAGCGGCTCGCCAAGATCATGAAGGCGTTGTCGAATGAGCATCGGTTGGCACTTTACCTGGGAATCGCAGGGAACAAGGATAGGGACTCGGATTTCGAAGCCGAGTGTAGTGTCAGACAGGTCGCCAAAGCATTTACGTTGACGGCGCCGACGATCTGTCATCACCTCAAGGAGTTGGTCAATGCCGATCTCATTGTCACGGAGAAGCGCGGGAAATATCTTGTGGCGAGGGTGAACCAGGCCACAGTGGTTGAGGTTGAACAGGTGCTCGTGGCCGTCAAGCGTGCGTGAGCCGCTTTTTTTTGATTCCTTGATTCGATAGTTTCGAAAACGTGAAATATCTACCAAAGAGTTGAGTATGACGATTCAGACATTTTTGAAATCGACGGCGACGACTTCAGTGGCTGATCTGCGCCAGGCGGTCACGGTCGCGTTGGCCGTGGAGAGACCGACGGCAGGCGAGGGCTACGCTCGCTTCTACCGACGAGTCGTGGCCGAGCTCAGCCTGGCCTCGGACACCAACCATGACCAGACGTCAGCGCAGCCGGTGTCGACTGGCGTCATGGAACAACGAACGCTTGATTCGGACCCAGCGGGTTGGCGAAGTTCGAGAATCTAGCGCAGGCGGGAAACACCTCCTCCTTCGCGTATCGATCCCCACTCACCGGAAAGAGGACAGACATGTCACGTTTCGCTAACAAAGACGCACGCGTCACCGGTGGAGGAACCGGCATTGGTCGAGCGGTTGCCAAACGTTTGGTCGCCGAGGGAGCCAAGGCGGTCGTCACGGGCCGGCGGGAACTGACGCGTCGTGGATCACCGGGCAGGTGCTGCAGAGCAGCGGTGGCGTGATGCTCTGACCCACGACCCACGACCCACGATATTCGACGGTTCGCCCTCGATGTGTTCCAGTGGCGGTACCGCGCGCCTGAATCAGGGTGTGGGACCGGCCCACCGTACCTTGACAAGGCTAGACATCTCACACACAGTGCGGACCAACATGGACATATTTCACCGCAGATTCGTCGCCGCGATCGCGGTCGCGGCCCTGGCGCTCACGGGAAGCCTGCACGCCCAGCAGCCCGAGCTTGGCAGTGACTATTCGAGCGACGACTGGCCATTCGTCGGCGGAGACCAGGGAAGCTCACGGTATTCGACCCTCACCGACATCTCGACCGACACCATCGACCGGCTCGGGGGAATCTGGGTGACCCGTCTGAATGGCGGAGGGTCGTCGCGTTCGACACCCGTCGTGAAAGACGGCGTCATCTACCTGACGGCGGGGCCGAGTGTGCACGCGATCAACGGGGCCACGGGTGAGGCGAAATGGCGCTGGCAGTCGGACGACCCCGAGGCGCAGATGGTGCCCACCTGGCAGGGGGTCGGGTTGGGTGACGACTTCGTCTTCGTTGGGCTGGGGAGCGCCCAGGTGGCGGCATTGCGTCAGGACACCGGCGAACTGGTCTGGGCCTCAGCGGCCGGGAGCGTGCCACGGCAGGACGGCGAATCGGTCACCACTGCCCCCATGTACGCACGCGGCAAGGTGTTCGTCGGCGTGGCGAACGGCGACAGCGGCGGGCAGGGGCGTGTCGTCGCCCTGGATGCGGTGACAGGAGAGGTCGACTGGACGTTCTTTGTCGTGCCTCGCCCTGGCGAATTCGGTCACGAGACCTGGCCGCAGGAGTCGAATATCTGGGAGGTCGGTGGCGGCGGCGTGTGGCTGAACGGGAACGTCGATCCGGAGTTGGGGCTGGTGTATTTTTCCACTGGTAACCCGGTGCCGATGTTCGGTGGCGAGATCCGCGAGGGGGACAACCTGTTCACCGCGTCCGCCATCGCCCTCGACATGGAGACGGGCGAGCGACGGTGGCACTTTCAGGTGGTCCGGCACGACATCTGGGATGCGGACATCGCGACCCCGATGCTGCAGTATGAGGTAGAGATGGGTGGGCAGACGCGCAAGGCGCTGGCCGCCATCCGGGCGGACGGGCTGCTCTTTCTGTTCGACCGGGAGACCGGCGAGCCGCTGATTCCGATCGAGCAACGACCGGTGCCGCAAGATGCCCGTCTGCTCACCGCCGAGACCCAACCGTTCCCGATCGGGGCCGAGAGCATCATCCCAGACTGTTCCTACTGGCGCGACCGGGTGCCACCACCGTTCGAGCTCAGTTGCAGTGCGTTCACGCCTCCATCGGTGGGTCAGGAGACGGTGGTCGCCCTCAGCTCTCCGATTCCGATGGTGCGGGTGACCCCGATGGCCTTCAGCCCGCAGACCGGCTACATCTATGCGCAGGGCCGCGGGCATGTCGGACGGGCCAAGCGTTTTGCGGACCCCTGGATCTCGGACAATCGCCCCGGCGGCTATCTGCGGCTCGGCCTGCCGGAGTCTACCGGCGTGCTGGCCGCCGTCGATCCGAAAACCAATACCATCGCCTGGAAGCAAGACCTGCCCGGTGGGCGGCTTGGCACGAGCGGCCCGCTCGCGACGGCTGGCGGCCTGGTGTTCTGGGGTGCGGCTGATGGCCAGCTCGACGCATACGACGCCCAGACCGGCGAGCGGCTGTGGGCGTTCCAGGCCACCCCGGCGGGGACGCGCCTGCGGCCCGGACCGACGGCCACGTATGCCATCGACGGGAAGCAATATGTCACCATCCCGATGGGAAGCGAGCTGTGGGCGTTTGCGCTGGACGGTACGGTGCCCCCACGTGACATCCCCTTAGCCGAGCCGCTGTCGGACCTCGTCCGGTGGACCGGTCCTGCCCCACGGGTGACCACGGAGGTGGAGACCTCCACCGTGCGCGAGAATCCGTCGTGGTCACTCGGCGGCAGCCGCAGTGCTATTGATGAGCACGCGTTCAATCCGCAGCGGGCACAGGTCACCGCCGGCGCCCGCATGCGGTTCATCAACAACGGGGTTCTGGCGCACACGGTGGTGGCGCAAGACGGCAGCTGGACCACCGGCGTCATCGAGCCCGGGCTGTTCGCCAACATGACCTTCGACCAACCGGGCACCCTCCGGTTCCACTGCGAGGAGCATCCGTGGGCACTGGGCGAGATCACGGTCGTGCCCTGAGGAGCTGAGAGCGCTATGACCGGACAGCACCGCACGCTGCTGGCGACTGTCGCCGCCGGAGCCCTGGCCCTGACCATGACCCCGACCCTCCAGGGGCAAACTCCTGAGCCGGGTCGTGGCTTTCCGGCGCAGGACTGGTCGGTGGCGACTGGTCCGGGTCGCGGTATTCGACCTTGACCGACATCAGGGCGGACACGGTGGACCGGCTCAGTGGGGCCTGGGTCACCCAACTCGACGGCGGAGCGGCATCGCGGGCGACCCCGGTGGTCAAGGACGGTGTCCTGTATCTCACGGGCGGAGCGAATGTGTTCGCCGTCGACGCCAGAACTGGCGACACGGTCTGGCGCTGGCAGACGCCCGCCTCCGACGAGCAGCGGGTGCCGTCCTGGCAGGGCGTCGCGTTGAGCGATGATCTCGTCTTTGTCGGGTTGCGGACCTCGGAAGTCGCCGCGCTCCGCCAAGACACCGGCGAGCTCGTGTGGGCCCAGCCGGTCGGGAGCGTGCCGCAAGAGTTTGGCGAGACCGTGACGACGGCGCCAATGTATGCGCACGGGCGGGTCTTTGTCGGTGTGTCGAACGGCGATAGTGGGGGACAGGTACGCATCGTGGCCCTGGATGCGGCGACCGGGGCGGTGCAGTGGACGTTCTTCGTGGTACCGCGTCCTGGCGAACCCGGCCACGAGACCTGGCCCCAAGACTCCGACCACTGGAAGCTCGGCGGCGGCGGCGTCTGGCTGGTGGGCACCGTCGACCCGGACCTGGGGATGGTCTATTTCTCGACCGGCAATCCGGTGCCGATGTTCGGTGGCGAGCTCCGGCCCGGCGACAATCTGTTCACCGCCTCGGTCCTGGCGCTCGACATCGAGACGGGCGAGCGTCGCTGGCACTACCAGGTGGTGCGTCACGACACGATCGTGGCGCCCGGCGTGCCGATCCCCCGGGTACGCGTCACGCCAATGTCCTACAGCCCGCAAACCGGATACATCTATGCGCAGGGCGTCGCCATGGTCGGTCTGGCGAGACGTCCGGCAGATCCGTGGCTGTCCAACGCTGGTGGTTTCCAACTGACGCTCCCTGATCCAGTCGGCATCATCGCGGCGTTCGACCCGCGGACCGGGCGGGTGGCCTGGAAGCAGGAGGTGCCCTCGAGCCTCCTCGGTACGAGCGGTCCGCTGACGACCGCGGGCGACCTGATGTTCAGAGCCGCACCGGATGGTCTGGTGGAAGCCTACGACGCGCGGACCGGCGAGCGGCTGTGGGCGTTTCAGACCGCGGCCGCGGCCGACGGAGCCACGGGGGGGAGAGCCGTCACGCGCCCCGGCCCGGCGGTGTCCTACGAGCTTGATGGTACGCAGTTCATCGCGGTGCCGATGGGCCG
>CALBET010000167.1 GCA_937888665.1 uncultured Acidobacteriota bacterium | reverse complement strand
TTTCTGCTTCACCCTACTGGCCGGATGCGGATTGCGTTGCAGGCCGGTCCAAATAGCGCGCGACACGCTCGTCTTAGCGAGGGCCTCGCTTGAGGCCTTGTCTCTCCAGGCCACCCGTCACCCGACCACCGACCCGGTCGGCATAAAAACGTGTCGTGGTGATGGTTCCGTATCGGGGGCCAAATCTGCAGGAAAGCGGTGGTGTTCGCGGAGTGTCAGCGGAACCCTGAACAGTTCGCCATCATTCTGATCAACACTGCTCGCTATGGACTGTTGGTTACTCCTACTGTTTGCCCTCGTGGCTGCCGCTACACCCGGGTCCCGGGTCCAAGATCTGTCGGGGGAGTGGGAGCGCGCGACTCCGGCGCAGGCAGAGGTCGGGGAGTGGACGCCGATGACCTTGCCCACGATGTCCAGAGAGATGGTGAATCCTGGGGACGAGTGGGCGATCCTGCGGCGGACCGTCGTGATGGACCCAATCGACCAGCCGCTCGGCTTCACGGTGGGATTTGGTTCAGCGTCGTACCGAGTCGAGATCGATGGCATCGTAGTCGGCGAAGTGGGTGAAGTCGGTGAGCAGAGTGGACGACCACTCCAGCCGCGTTTGGCTGCCGACGTGTTCGAGGTTCCGAGTCATGTGCTCGATGACGGGCGGGCTGAAATCCGGGTCTTCAGTGCCCTGCCCACCTACGCATTCGTTTCGCGGTTCCGTCGAGGTGTTCAGCTCTTTGGCGACCTCGAGGTCGTGCAAGCCCGAGCTGCAGTGATCGACTTGCGCTACACAGCTACCAGCCGCATTCCGACTGCGATTACCTCGACTATCCTGCTGTTGATCGCAGGCGCCCACTTTGGTCTGTACCTTCGCCGCAGAGAACTCGACAGGTATCTCTGGTACGCCGGGTTTGTGTTCTCCTACTTCCTTTGGAGTATCTCGGCGGTCTTGACGCGCTTCGCCTCGGGGGGGCTCCATCGGCCTTCGCTCGCGGTCATGGACTTCGCGGCAACTCTGTTGGCAGCAGGCGCAGCCATCGGATTCACGTCTCGGTTCGTGGGAACTACAATGTCTGAGACCGCGACGCGCCGAGTCCAGAATGCCTTCTTCGCGCTGGCTCCTGCGATGTGTCTGTTGTGGCTGGTGGCGCCTGGCGTGTTCATGGCCGTCCGCATCCGCTCGCTGGCCGTTGCGGTTGCGCTGCCATTCCTGCTCGCTGCAGCGCAGTGCGTGTGGCCTGCGATAAACGGAAATAGAGACGCGCGGCTGATCTTGGCCAGTCTGGCGGGAACCTTGGGTATCGCTCTGCCCTTGGTCATCATCTCTCCGCGCATGGAATTCGAATTCCTCGGCGATATGGCCGTCATATGCGCAATGCTGTTGTTCATATGCGGCATGGCAGTCGCGCTGGCCGATCGGTATATCCGCGATCTGGCAGCCCTCGATAGAACCCGGCTGGCCTCGCAACGCTTCGTGCCCGTGCCGTTTCTTGAGATCCTCGGGCGCAAAGACATCACCGATGTCCAGCGTGGTGACTCCACATCGCTAGAGATGACCATCATGTTCTGCGACATCCGGGGTTTCACGACCCTGTCGGAGTCGCGCACACCGGAGCGGAACTTTCGTTTTATCAACCAGTTCCTTGAGGCAATGGAGCCTCATATTCATCAGCAGGGCGGGTTTGTCGGTCAGTACCTCGGAGATGGTTTCCTGGCGCTGTTTCCGGTCGGGCGGTCTCATCCGGTCAAGGCGGCGGTCGGCATGCAGCGCGCCCTCCCGGTCTTCAACGCCATTCAGGAACACGCCGGTGAGCAGGCAATCAAGGTAGGGATCGGCCTGCACGCAGGTCGAGTCATGCTCGGTACCATTGGCGGCGCGAGCCGCTTGGACACTGGCGTGGTGTCGGATGTGGTGAACACCGCCTCC
>CALBET010000166.1 GCA_937888665.1 uncultured Acidobacteriota bacterium | reverse complement strand
CGCTCACAGCGTGGGCTGGGCGCTGCCGGAGGTGCAAGCGTGGGTGCACTCACGCGCACACACAAAGGCAGAGGCGGACGCAGAGGCGTACAGCAAGTAGACGCCTCGCCCCGGAACTTCTTGGCTGGATGACCGGGACGAGGTGCCAATTCCAGATTAGGCGGAGCCTACAGGAGAGATTATTATGACTAAATCGACACCAAAACTCAATAGTTTACAAGGTTTATTTAACAATGACAGCGAACTTGTCCCGGTCGCTGCGAACGATACAGGAGGCCCCGGGCCGGATGAAGCAGAAGGTTCTGTCAGTGGCAAACACACGGCCCCGTCACGGCTGGAAGCGGCTCTGACGTACGCTGGCCAGGGGTTTCGGGTCTTCCCTGCGATTGCTGGAGGTAAGCGGCCAGCCTCCAGTGGCTGGCAACAGAACGCCAGTACGGACCCAGGGGTACTCGAACAGTGGTTCGCGGGGCCGGATGACTACAATCTCGCCGTTGCGGTGGATGAGCACCACCTTGTCATCGACATCGACGAGAAACCCGGCGAGTCGGGGTCCGCGTCGTTGACGGCGCTGGAGGAAGCGCATGGACGATGTCCGCCTACAGTCACGACGCAGACGCCCACGGGCGGTAAGCACCTGCTTTTTCGGCTGCCGGCGGGACACCGCGTGAAGAACTCTGTCGGCAAGATCGCCGTCGGGCTCGACATACGGGCCGTTGGTGGACTCGTCATTGGGGTCTCTTCGATTCATCCGAATGGCGGCACCTATGCGTGGCTTGAGGGCCATGGCCTGGGTGAAGTCGAGGTGGCGGAGCTGCCGGCGCGGTGGGTGACAAATGTCATCAACGCACCGCGCGCCGAGAAGGCGCGATCTCGACCTCCAGGGGAGGCGCGGGTGGCCACCGCGACGTCCAACTATGGCGCTGCCGCGTTGCGTTCCGAATGCGAGACCGTGAAGAAGGCGAAGGAGGGCACGCGGAATGACACGCTCAATGTCGCTGCGCTCAAGATCGGCCACCTAGTTGCAGGTGGCGAGATCGTGGAAGACGAGGCGGTGGAGGCCCTGACCACTGCGGGCCTCGGTGCGGGTCTCGGCGCTGACGAGGTTCGTGGCACGGTGACAAGTGGCATGAGCGCAGGACTCCTAGAGCCACGAAACGCGCCGGTGAGGGAGGACCAAGGGGACGGCGCGACGCCCCAGATCGAGGACAAGCGTGCAGAGTTGCCCCGCATGGTGCGTCAGGCCAATGAAGCCCTCGCGGTGTCCGGGCTCCCTCTTTACCGTCATGCCGGCACCCTCGGCTACGTCGAGTCGCCCCCCGGAAGGTCCGGACCGACCGGACAGAGGCACAGCGGTCCGCGATTTGTTGAAGCCACCGTCAACCGCCTGATGGGCGACCTCGCGGCCATCGCCTTCTGGTTCAAGTGGATCAAAGGGGAAGATGACGAACCTGTGCAGAAGCGCGTCGCGGTCCCGCCGCAGGTCGTCAAAACGCTGCTGGCAACGCCTGACTGGCTGGTGCCCGGATTGAGTGGGATCTCAGCTGTGCCGGTGCTTCGCCAAGACGGCAGCGTCTTTGAAGCGCCGGGGTACGACGATGTGACTGGCGTTCTATTCTGTCCCACGGGTATAGACTTCCCGCCTCTTGCCGCTGAACCGACTCTCCGTGATGCAACGCAAGCGTTGAGCGAACTTGAGGACGTGCTCGTCGATTTTCCGTTCGACGGACCGGCCTCGCGAGCGGTGGCAGTCGCCGCGATTGTTACCGCCGTCGTGCGGCCCAGTTTAGTCGGCAACACGCCGTTATTCTTGTTCAACGCACCGACTCAGGGAAGCGGAAAAACGCTCCTAACAGACGTTGTCTCCCTCATCGCTCTCGGTCGTGAGGTGCCCAAGATGGGTCAAACAGACCGAGCCGAGACGGAAAAACGCATCACAGCCGCAGTGATCGCGGCGTCTCCGCTCTTCGTAGTCGACAACGTGACGAGCCGGGTTGGAGGCGGCCCGCTGGAATCCGCGATTACGTCTGGAGTCTGGAGCGGGCGTCGATTGGGTGTGTCAGAGCAGGTCGAGTTGGCCATGCGGATGGTGATAATGGTCACAGGAAACAACGTCACAATGAGCCCAGACATGACACGTCGCTCGCTTCAGTGCTTCCTCGACCCTGACGTCGAGCGCCCTGAACTTCGTGAAACGTTTAAACACTCCAATCTGAGGGCTGTTGTCGCGGCCCGGCGAGGCAACCTGGTTCACGCCGCGCTCACGATTGTCCACGTGTATCGAACACTCAATCGAC
The DNA here is from genome assembly GCA_937888665.1 of uncultured Acidobacteriota bacterium. Taxonomy (GTDB): domain Bacteria; phylum Acidobacteriota; class Vicinamibacteria; order Vicinamibacterales; family UBA8438; genus UBA8438. The sequence goes on along the minus strand of CALBET010000166.1, from coordinate 119 downwards.
CCGCTGTTCGCACCACCGCTCTCGGTAGCTTCGAAGCTTGGGCTGAGTTGATTCGAGATGCCCTAGTATTCGCTGGTGCCTCCGATCCAGCGGAAACGCAACGGGTGCTGCGCGAGGAG
>CALBET010000165.1 GCA_937888665.1 uncultured Acidobacteriota bacterium | reverse complement strand
ATCAGGACCGGCTCGACGCGTATGCGTATCAGTCGACGCAGGTCACGGTTGACTATGTCGACGCGGACCGGGACCCGGTGCTCGCTCGCCAGTACGAAGTCCAATCCTACGGGACCATCGTCTTCGACTACAACGGGCGCGTGGAGCGGGTCCTCTCCGAGTCGGAACAGGATCTGACGAACGCACTGATCAAAGTGATGTCGGGCGAACAGCAGACCGTGTACTTCCTCGAAGGACATGGGGAGCGAGACCTCGCGGACACGGAGAGAAACGGCTATTCCACGGTGTCCGGCGCGCTTGCGCAGGACAACTACCAGGTCACACCGCTGGTGCTCGCACAGCAGAACGCGGTGCCGGAAGACGCTACTGTGGTCGTCGTGGCTGGACCGCAGACCGATCTGCTGCCTGGCGAGGTCGATGCGCTTGGCGCCTACATGGATCGCGGTGGCAAACTGCTGGTGTTGCTTGACCCGCCCCCGGACACCGCGGCACCCACCCCGGACGGGCTCCTCCGCCTGCTCGGTGAGTGGGGCGTGGAGGTGGGCACCGATGTCGTGGTGGACGGGAGCGGGATGGGGCAACTGTTTGGCGCGGACGCCTCTGTCCCTGTCGCCGCGGATTACCCGCGTCACCCGATCACCGAGCAGTTCAATCTGCTGACCGCGTATCCACTGGCTCGCTCTGTCAGCCCCAGCGGCGTACCGGTGGCCGGGCGGATACCCCAACCGTTCATCGAGACCAGCCCGCAAAGTTGGGCCGAGGCGAACCTCGACGAGCTGACGGGCGGCCAGGTGGAGCTGAACGAAGATGTGGGTGACCGTCCCGGGCCGATCGCCATCGGCATGGCGGTGGCGGCGCCGGCACCGAACCCCGCGCCGTCGAGCGACGCCGTGACTCCGGTGGCGGACGAGGTCGCGGGAGACCCGGGGGGCCAAGAGGACGACGGGGACAACGACCCGAGCGACCCGCCTGAGTCCAGACTGGCGGTGATCGGAGATTCCGATTTCGCAACCAACGGGGTTGTCGGCATCCAGGGAAACCGAGACATGTTCCTGAACACGATCAGCTGGCTGGCGCAGCAGGAAAACCTGATCGCGATTCGACCGCGGGAGCCGGACGACCGTCGGCTCACAGTGACCGCTGACCAGCAACGACGGGTGTTCTGGTTGTCGATCCTGTTCATTCCTGCCGCCGCACTCGGGGCTGGCGTGTATACCTGGTGGCGGAGACGCTGATGCGCGGTGCGCGTTCAACTCTGGCGCTCTTCGTGCTGGCCGTTGGACTGGGCGGCTACGCCTACTTCGTTGAGGCCGACCGGCCCGCCGCTCCGACGGAGGCTCCGCTCGACGCGGTGTTCGATTTCGAATCGGACGACATCACCACTGTGACCGTGACCGCCGAAAACGGAGACCGGACGGTGGTGGACAAGGCGGATGCGCGATGGCGTCTCCTCGAACCGTTCGAGGGCAACGTGGACGTGACGGCGGTGGTCGGGCTCACGTCGAGCCTCGCAACCCTCGAAATGCAGCGTGTCGTAGCAGAGCCCGAGGACGACCTGGACCTGGCCACGTTCGGACTCGCTGCACCGCGGATTACAGTGGGGATCGCCACCGCGACCGGCATCGACACCAGCCTGTTGATCGGAGAGCGCACGCCGACCGGTGGTGACGTCTACGCGACCCTCGCCGGGTCGCGCCGCGTGTTTCTCATGTCGGGCTATCTCGACGACACCTTCAACCGAAGCACGTTCGACCTCCGTGACAAGACGATTCTCGACTTTACCGGTGACCAGGTAGAGGGGCTGGAGATCGACGGCAACGAGGTGGCGGTTCAACTTCGCAAGACCGGCAATCGCTGGGCGCTGACCAGTCCCATTGCGGCCCAAGCCGACTTCGGGACCACCGACGGGGTCCTCGGCCGGCTCAGCACCGGTCAAATCGCGTCCGTCGAGGCGGAGAGCACCGACAACCTGACGCAGTACGGTCTCGCGCCTCCACGACTGATCGTCACGGTGCGTCTCACGGGGTCGACCGCGACCCTGCTCGTCGGCAGCGCGGCGGGACCCGGCCGCGTCTACGCGCGAGACGACGCCCGCGACCTGGTCTTCACGGTCGACGAGACGCTGGTCGGTGAGCTCGTGCAGAACGCGGAGGCGTATCGCCGGAAGGATCTGTTCGGGTTCCGGCCGTTCAACGCGGAATCACTCGCGCTCGAACGTGACGGCGAGACGTGGTCGTTCGAGAAGAGCGAGTCGACCGACGCGGGCGCCGGCTGGCGCCGGATCAGCCCGGACCCGGGGGAGGCGGACGCCGACGCCATGGAGGATCTGCTGGTCAAGCTCTCAAACCTGCGTGCCGAATCGTTCGTCGGATCGCGCGACGGAACCGGTCTGGCCGCGCCGGTGGCCCGTCTACGCGTCACGTTCAGCGACGGCGCCGACTTTACCAACGAGGAACGGGTCACCGTCGGCCGCCCTGACGGTGATGGAGCCGACGCTGAGGCCGTGTTCGCCGTCAGTGGTGACGAACCCGGAGCCGCCCGCCTGAATACCCGGGCCTGGGACGACGCGATGGACTCCCTGAACGCGTTAGCCGCGCCAGGCAACACACGCTAATTACTGCGTTTCACAATTACGGTGACGTGTTCGGGCGTCGAAGCGCTCGGATCGACCGACCACTCTCGATTCTCCTCTGCCTGGCCCTCACCGCCTGCGCCACCGCCCGGCCACCCTGCTCGACGGGCTCGACCGGGGCGCACCGCAGGCAGTCCGCACCGGCTCCCATCCGCTGGCGGAGTCCCTCAATGCGTTGCTCGAGACGCCCGACGCTGAAGTGACGCTGTGGGGGGTCTTCGTGCGGTCACTCGATTCAGGCCAGACACTCTACGACCACCAGGGCGATCGACTGATGCTCCCGGCCTCCACCACGGGCTGCTAGCGCTCGCTGCTGGCCGCATTGCCTCCTCCGATCCCGCGCAGGTTGGCAGCATCAGCTGTCTGGAACACGGAGGAAGCCGCCTCGCTAAAATCCTGCTGGAGCGGGCGGGTCCCGTCCGTGGTGGTCACTATCAGGAACGTGCCGACCGTGTCGCCGGCCACCACCGTCAGCGGCTCGCTGACCGCCTGCACCTGATTCGTGCCATCCCGCAGCTCGATCACATACGAACCGCTGCCGAGCCCCATGAAGTGGAACTCGCCCAGATCGGTGCCGGTGGTGGTGGCCGCGACACGCCCGTCGGTGAGATCCCGGATGGCGAGACTCGGATACGCCACCGGCGTGGTCTGGTCTGTCCACACGAATCCGACCACCTGGATGGCCGACGCCGCGCGCCACGAGGCCAATGCGACCCCGCCGAGGTTCAATCGCGCCTCCAGCGCCGCCGCGCGTCGACCAAGGGTCCGCTGCCCGGCCCGGTCCTGGCCAACGGCTGCTGCGGCCCCGAAACTCATGACGGCGGCGATGGTGAACGCCGTAATGCTGTGTCTGTTCATGCGCGTGCCCTCACGTGGGTTACCGCCAACGACCTTCCAAGAACTATGCCAGTCCGACAGATCAGACACAACCCTTCATCTGCCGCTTGTTGCGATGACTCTGCAGAACGGCGTGCCGCCGCGACGATTTCACAACTGAAAGTCACGGTCACACTCTTGGAGGACCAGGCGCGGATCGACTCGATCCGGTCAGGGATTCGGTCAACCTCGCGTCGGCGTCATACAGCCGGTTCGTGTGGCTCATGAACCAGAACCCTGCGAAGTCGTCTTCCCGCGTGGACCGCCCGTGAGGACCGGATCCTCCAAACCCGCCTGGGCGAATCCACGGGCTCGTAGCTGGCAGCTGTCGCAGCGGCCGCACGGCCGTCCGTCCGACGACGGTACGTAGCAGCTGTGGGTCAGCCCGTAGTCGAGGCCGAGGGCATGGCCCAGTCGGATGATCTCAGCCTTCGACATGTGGAGCAGCGGCGCCCGGACGTGAAAGCGTTCGCCCTCGACCCCGGCCTTGGTCGCCAGCGCGGCCAAACGCTCGAAGGCCGCCACATACTCAGGCCGACAGTCGGGATACCCGGAGTAGTCGAGCGCGTTGACCCCGATCACCAGCGCGCGAGCTCCGATCACTTCCGCCCACCCGAGCGCGAGAGAAAGGAGGACGGTGTTGCGCGCCGGCACGTAGGTCGACGGAATCCCGTCCCGGTCGGGCGGTTGGTCGAACGCCACCTCGCCATCGCCGGTGAGCGCGGAGCCGCCGAACGCACTCAGGTCGACCGTGAGCTCCACGTGGCGCTCCACCCCGAGCGCGTGTGCCACCCGACCAGCCGCATCGATCTCACACGCGTGCACCTGCCCGTAGCGCACGGTCAAGGCGAACAGACCGAGGCCCTCGGCCTGCGCCAGCGCGGCGGCGGTATACGAGTCGAGCCCGCCACTGAGGAGTACGACTGCCCGTTTCGACGAGGCCTCGGTCATGCGCGCACGTCTCTTCACACCCCTCTGGTGTCCGGGGGCCACAGATACTTGTGGAGTTGCAGCTGCACCCGCACAGCGAGCCGATCCGCGAGCACCCACCCCGCCAGGGTCACGGGCGGAAGCACGTCATGCACGGGCGAGAAGAGCACTGCCGCGCAGCGCGTGTCGAGAGCGTGCCGGCGCGTCACGTCCCGAGCAAACTCGTAGTCGGCCCGGTCGGCGATGACGAACTTGGCCTGGTCGCGAGCCGTCAGCGCCGACAGGTTCTCCCAGAGATTGCGGTCGCAGGCACCGCTTCCGGGGCACTTGACGTCCATGACCTTCACCACCGCCTCCGGCACGCGCGCGACGCTGACGTGACCACCGGTTTCCAGCATCACCGTCGCGCCGGACGCCAACAGCCGTTCCATGAGGCCGTACACGCCCTCTTGCAGAAGCGGCTCCCCGCCGGTGATCTCCACCAGGTCACAGCCGTACGCGGAGACTTGGTCCACAACCTGGTCCACCTCGAGCTTGTGGCCTTCATGAAACGCATACGGCGTGTCGCACCAGACGCAGCGGAGATCACATCCGGTCAACCGCACGAACACACACGGCCGCCCGGCCTGATCGGACTCACCTTGGATGGAATGAAAAATCTCGTTGACGGTCAGCATTGATGACCCCGACTCCATTCTACCTACCAGCCCGTGGTGCACGTCGGTTCACTTCCCGACCTTGCCCACGCCGATGCGTGGGCACAGCGACGCCGCCGCGCACCGGCCGCATGTCGGATAGAGCGGTTTGCAGACGTTCTGTCCCCACGTGACGAGATAGAGGTTGATGAGCGGCCACCAGCGGCGCGCGACCGTCCGATAGAGCGCCCGTTCCGTCTCATCTGGCGTCCGGGTCGCGACCCACCCGAGCCGGTTTGAGATCCGGTGCACATGGGTATCGACGCAGATATTGTCTTGGCTGCGCAGCCCGACGATGAGCGTCAGGTTGGCGGTCTTCCGACCGACCCCCGGGAGCGCTACCAGTTCAGCCATGGTCGTGGGCACCTGTCCGGCGTGGCGCTCGAGCAGCAACCGGCACGTAGCTTTCACATGGCGCGCCTTGTTCCGATAGAAACTCACCGGGTAGATCAACTTCTCGATCGTGCTGACGCGGAGGCGAGCCATCTGGGTCGGCGTCTCAGCGCGGGCAAAGAGACGTGTCGACGCTTCGAGCGTCACGGGGTCACGTGTCTGGGCCGACAGCAGCGTCGCAATCAGCACCTTGAACGGGTCCGCTTGCTCTGCCTCCGCCATCTTCGCGACCACCGGCTCTTCCATCGGCCGGAGCGCCGCCTTCAGACGCCGCATCACTGCGCCGACCTGCCGGCGCAGGGGCGCCGTGGGGGAATCAGAGCGTTCCGTAACGGTTTGTCGTGACGTCATGGACTGCTCGTGACGCCGATCAAGGTCGGTCTTCGACCGGCTGGCTGCCGAGGCGTCCGTCCCGACGGGCGCGAAGCATGCGCATCCCGGGAGTACGCGCGCAGCGAAGCCCGCGGACGAGAACCCGCGACGCCCAGGACGGGGCCTGCGCGTGCCTCAACACCCGACCGACGTCACCGCGGGTCGCCCGCTGAGCACCTCCACGACGTTGCGCACCGCCAGGGCCGCCATCGCGGCGCGTGTCTCTCTGGTCGCGCTGCCGATGTGGGGCGTCAGGCAGACCTGCTCTTGCTGCAGGAGACCGGGGTGCACGCGAGGTTCCTCCTCGAACACGTCGAGCCCGGCCCCCGCAATCAGACGCTCTTCAAGCGCCCACACCAACGCCTCCTCGTCCACGACCGGACCGCGCGACGTGTTGATGAGACAGGCCGACCGCTTCATGCGGGCCAATGTCCGCCGATTGATCAAGTGCCGCGTGGTCTCGGTGAGTGGGAGGTGGAGCGACACGACATCGGACGTCAGCAGCAGCTCGTCGAGCGACAGGACCGTCTCATCGGAGGAAGGGTGGTGACCGGCGCCGGGCTTGGCCGCGAACACGGCCCGCATGCCGAACGCGGGCGCAACCGCCGCTACGGCCCGCCCGATACGGCCCGCGCCGACGATGCCGAGCTGCTTGCCCCGGAGTTCGCCACCCAACATGTAGTCGAACGTCCAGCCGGTCCAGCCGCCGCGCCGAATAGCCCGGTCCGCCTCGCCGACCCGCCGCGCGACGGAGAGAATCAACGCCCAGGTCAGTTCGGCTGTCGCACCGGTGAGAATGTCCGGTGTGTTCGTGACGACGATGCCGCGCGCCGCCGCCGCCGCGACGTCGATGTTGTCGACGCCGACAGCCACGGTGGCGATCACGCGCAGCGAATCGGCGGCGGCGATGGCGGCAGCATCGATGCGGTCGTTGAACATGCAGATGAGTCCCTGTTTCCCCCGAACGCGCGCACACAAGTCTTCGTGTGGCAGATCGTCGGTCCCGGGGTGCAGGTCCACGACGCATGACCGCGCAAGTTCGTCGAGGACGGCTGATGGCATCCGACGCGTCACCAGCACGGTCGGCTTGGTCTCGGTCATGCGGGCAGTCGGTGGGTCGGCTCGGGGGCCGTGTCAATCAGACGTCACACCGGATGGATCGACGATTCCGACGATGGCGGCGTCCACCGGGGCGGCGCGCCGCCCGAGTGCGGTTCCGGCCGCGCGCCCTTCGATCACAAGCAGCACCAGCTCACCCGTACCGGCACCGACGGCATCGATCGCCAGCTGTGGGGGGCCCGTGGGCTCGCCCGCCTGGTCAACCGGTTGGGCCAGCAGCAAGGTCGCTCCCTCGAGCTTCGGGTTCTTCCGGGTGGCGACCACGGTGCCGACGACGCGGGCCAATCGCATCAGCTCCGGTCCTTCGCCGCGGCGCGGGTGGACCGGCGGCGCGAGCGAGGGCGTCGTCCTGCCGGCCTGGGAACACCAGGGTCGTGGGTCCACTGGTCGCAGATGCCGATGACACTCGCGTCAGTGGGCACGGCGGCGGGAAGAAACGGGAACGCGGCCTCGCGCCCGCGCACAAAGAACACCTCCTCGCCGGAACCCGCACCGACGGAGTCGACCGCCACCAGCGGGGCGCCGACCATCTCTCGATCGGGTGATAACGGCTGCAGCACCAGCAGCGTGCGCCCCGCCAACCCCGGATCTTTGGTCGTGGCGACGATGGTGCCAATCACTCGAGCCAGTTGCATGGGACTGGCTCAGGACGCGTCGTCGATCGAGATCACGTCGACGATGCCGATAATCGCCGCGTCGACCGGACGATCGGCTTGGCCGGCCGCCATTCTCGCCGAACTCCCAGCAACCACCAGCACCGTTTCCGCCGCACCGGCGTCCACGGTATCAACCGCGACGATCGGGCCCCCTCGAGCCTCACCGTTCGGCAGGACCGGCTGGACCAGCAACAACGTGCTCCCGACGAGTCGCTCGTCCTTCCGAGTGGCAACAACGGTGCCGACAACCTTGCCTAGGATCATGACGGGTCGCGTGCCTCAGCCGTTCGTGGGTTGGGTCCCAACACGTGGCGCACGGGCGAAGTGGGGGCACTCGGTGGGCACGCGTGACCGCGCGGCGGAACCGGTCAAGGACGACCAGCCAGACGGTGTCACTTGCCAGTGCTCTTCCCGATGGGCAGCACGTCTTCGAGATCGCCGTGTGGGCGCGGAATGACATGCACGGATACCAGCTCGCCGACCCGTCGCGCCGCGGCGGCGCCCGCATCGGTCGCCGCCTTCACCGCCGCCACCTCGCCGCGCACGATGGCGGTGACAAACCCCGCGCCGATCTTCTCCCAACCGACGAGCGTGACGTTGGCGGCCTTCACCATGGCGTCCGACGCTTCGATCATCGCCACGAGCCCTTTCGTCTCCACCATTCCGAGCGCCTCGCCCATAACCTACCTCCTGTAGTCTCCTGCACCCGTAAATCGCAACGTCACCCCCGGGCAGGACACTATCGCAACTGCTTGACGGCATCCGCGATCAGTGCGGTCAGTTCGCGGTATGTTAGTCGAACTTCATCATCCAAACCTAGCGACCCGACACGGGGCTGCGCGGCTGGGGCGACCAATCTGGCATCGGGACTCGACGGCGCGTCCACGGTCTGGCAACTGACCTCATCGCCGGCCTCATGATCCGGCGGGCACAGCGGCGCCGGCGCCGCGATCCCGTACCGACCGCGAAGATGCTGAAGACGATTCACCTCTTCACGCGACAGCACGCGTTCTCCGCCCAGCTGCCTCGCCACGAGACTGATGCGGGCAAAATGCTCCACCGTTTCCATCTTGTAGTAGGCGGCGAACAGCTCCCGCGCCACGGTCAGCGCCCCATGATTGGCGAGCAGCAGCCCGTCGTGGGCTCTGATGAAGCGTCGTACGGCGTCGGCCAGCTCGGTGGTCGAAGGTGTCCCGTAGTCCGCAATCGGAATGCTCCCGAGGGTGGTGACCACCTCGGCCAGCACCGCCCGGTCGAGCGGTATTCCAGCCACCGCGAACCCGGTCGCCGTGGGCGGATGCGCGTGCACGACCGCCCTGATGTCCGGTCGGAGTTCGTAGACCGCCAAATGCATCAGGATCTCGGACGACGCATCGCGATCGCCGGTCAACTTCCGCCCGGCCAAGTCGGTCGTCACGAGCATGTCGGGAGTCATGAACCCCTTCGACACACCGGTGGGCGTCATCAGCAGTCGGTCGTCATCGAGCCGGACGCTGATATTGCCGTCGTTCGACGCCACGAACCCACGCTCGTAGACACGCCGACCGATCTCGACGATGTCAGCGCGCAGCCGTTCCTCGAGTTGCATCACACGCCCTTGGCCGCACGTCGCCCCTGCTGAAAGCCGGTGCGGCAGTCCTCAGAGCAGAAGTGGTGGGTTACACCGTTGTGGCGTAGGGTCATGGCCCGGCTCCGGTCGATGTACGTCCCGCACGCGGGATCACGCACCAGCGCGACCGTCTTGGTGGGGGGCGCCTGCGGGCGGGTCGTGGCGCCCTGGGCGAACCCGGTCAAAAACTTCCAGGCGAGCCGCACCAGCACCATGACGACGAGAAAACGGATCAGCCAGCCAAGCACCATGGGTGGGCCAGTCTGCTAATGCACCGCACGGAGACTCTGGAGCGCTTCTGTCGCCGCGAGCGCTTCGGAACTGCCCGGAGCCACTCGCACGACCTCTTCCCAGGCGGCCATGGCGCCGTCAAGGTCACGATTGCCGAATGCGCGGACCATCCCGAGACTGAGAAACGTCTTCGGGTGCTCCGGATCAATGTCGAATGACCGATCAAACTGCGCGAGCGCGCGCTCGGTGTCCTCCAGATAGTAATAGGCCAGGCCCAGGTCGGTGCTGACATCGATCTGCCCGGGGTCCAGCTCCAGGACCGCCTCGTACCAGGGGACCGCTTCCTCGAAACGCTGTGCGTAGAAGTACAGGTTACCGAGGTCAACCCGGACCTGTGCGTCGCCCGGCGACTGCTCGGCAGCCTGACGCAGCTCAGCGGCCCGCGTCTCGTCGACCGGCGGCACGGCCGGCGCGGGCGGCGTCTGCGCGGCCGACGGCGGCGCCTCGGCGACGGTCACCGGCTCGACCGGACGCTGGGACCAGACCACCCAGCCCATCAGCCCACACGCGAGCAGGAGCGAGACGACGAGCGGCAGCGGTTCGATACGGGTCATGGCAGTGCCGGAGTGCGACGTGTGCTCCGATCGATCATAGCAGTCCGTGGTGACGGCCCCGCGACATTCGCCCGGCCCCTCCCGTGGGCTCGGGTCGCCGGGACGGCGTCGGAAACTCGGTGACGCCGTCCCCAACTCGTCTGGACCGTCTCAGCGCACGAGCGCCATCATCTCTCGCACCGCGCGTTCCAGGCCGACGAGCACAGCACGGGCGATGATGCTATGGCCGATGTTTAATTCCACAATTTCCGGGATGGCGGCGACCGGCCCGACGTTGACATAGGTCAGGCCGTGACCGCCCAGTACTTCGAGCCCATCGGCGCGCGCCTGCCGCGCCGCTTGCTGAATCTTGACGATCTCCGCGGCTTGCCGAGCGACGGGGGCGTCGGCGTAAGGCCCGGTATTGATTTCGACCGCGGTGGCGCCGGTCGGACCCGCCGCCGATACCTGCTCCGGGTCGGGGTCGACGAATAGGCTTGCGACGATTCCGGCCTCCTGAAGCCGACCGACAGCCGCGCTGATAGCGTCATGGTTCGCGGCCACGTCAAGTCCACCGGTTGTCGTCACCTCGCCCGGTTCTTCCGGCACGAGGGTCACCTGGTCTGGCTTCAGCTGCGACGCGATTGACATCATCTCGTCAGTGGCCGCCATCTCCACGTTCAGCCGAGTCGAGACCACGTCACGCAACAACCGCAGGTCTCGGTCCTGCATGTGACGACGGTCGCCGCGCAGATGCACCGTAATACCGTCAGCACCAGCCAGTTCCGCGAGGGCGGCCGCGGTGACGGGCTCCGGTTCACGCGCCCGCCGGGCCTGTCGCACGGTCGCCACATGGTCGATGTTGACACTGAGACGCATGATGAGTGTCCTGGATCAGTCGTTCGCGCACGAAGGGCGTTGAGCAAAACACGTCCGCCTAGCAGCCCGTGGTAGAAGTCCCGCTGCATTCGACCGGCGCTGAATCCGGC
>CALBET010000164.1 GCA_937888665.1 uncultured Acidobacteriota bacterium | reverse complement strand
TGCCAGCGGCGTGAGATATCTGTCCCGCTGCGCCTCCGACCCGAAGCGGTGAATGTGCGCCGCGGCCAACCCGTTGTGCGCCGCCACCGACAACGCAATCGAGGGGTCCACCCGCGCCAGTTCCTCGATGCAGATGCAGTACTCGACGGCCCCCATGCCGGCGCCGCCATAGCGGTCAGGGAACTGGATTCCCATCAACCCGAGATCGGCCAGTTTCGGCAGCAACTCAAGCGGGAACCGCTGTGCCTCGTCCCATTCCAGGGTGTGAGGCGCCATCTCGGCTTCAGCGAATTCGCGGACGGTCTGGCGGAGGAGACGCTGTTCGTCGGTGGGCCGAAGGTCCATCGGGGTTCGGCTACTCTATCACACGCCGGACGGCCGTCGGGAGGGCAAACCGGGGCCCGGGACCTCTCTGCTATGATGCCTGCAGGCGCTGGCGCGGCGTGCTCCGTGGCGCGCGACCTCTGAGGGTGACACCATGCGACCCGGACGCACAACCTCGATTGCGGTATCCATCTTGGTCATAGCGCTGGCCCTGGTCCGCCCCGCCCGCGCGGATGTGACCGCGTTCGTGGGGAACAACGCGACCCCGTCAAACCGTCTGGCGCGTGGCTTCGCCGTTGGCTTCTCGCTGCTGGTCATCGGCTTCGAATTCGAGCTGTCTGACACGGCCTCCGATGCGGCGGCCAATGCACCAGGCCTGCGAACCGGCATGCTCAACCTGCTCGCCCAGACCCCGTTCGGCATCTCGGGACTCCAGTTCTACGCTACGGCCGGTGCGGGGTTGTACCAGGAAGAGGGCGGCGGACTCAGCGACACCAGCGGCGGTACCAATGTCGGCGGCGGGGTCAAAATCGCCGTGGCCGGGCCACTCCGCATGCGTGTCGATTATCGCGTGTTCTCGCTCCGCGGTTCGCCGCAACACGACACCCACCACCGGCTCTATGCCGGCCTGAATATCGGCTTCTAGTGTAGTGCGCCCGAAATAGGGGGCATCAAATTCGTGGCGCGGCGCCCGGCTGGCCAGGCGCGACGAAGGAACAAATTGGGCATTTGTGACCGAGGAGCAACGCCGCCAGGCGGGATGCCCCGCTGCGACGTATGTTGCGAATGACGGTTCCAGGGGACTAGGTTGCCGGCCGGTGTGGCGCAGGCCGGCAATCGCACGGCTGAAGCCGTGCGCCACAACAGTGCGCCACAACAGTGCACAGTGCGCCACAACAGCGGGACCCAGCGGGCGGGGTGGTGTGGCGCAGGCCTTCAGGCCTGCGATCGGAGGTGTCCCGCCAATACGACAAACGCGGGATGCGCACCGCTCGGTGCCACATCCCGCGTTCATGAACCGATATGCCGGGTCGCCAGCGGCAACCACCAGGCTGTGTCGACCGCCCTGGCCCCTCCTACGCGGAAATGTCCCTGCGCGCTCTAGAACTCCATCACGAGGTTCAAATTGAGGGCCGAACCGCCAGGTGCCAGCGCGCCAGTGTAGTCAGTGTAGAGCGCTCTGACTTCGTCCCCGTTTCCGGGGGGCCCCCCACCGAACTCTTCCGCCAGCACGGTGATGTGCTGATAGTCCCCACCGGACACCGCCGGGTCGAAGATCGAGTAGTAGATGGCGGTGTTGTTCGGTCCCTGTTCCGCCGCCCGATACAGCTTGAATCCCGCGCCCATCTGCTTGCGCTGGGCATTGCTGCTCGCGGCCAGCGTCTCACCATAGGCCTTCATGACCTTCTCAAAGTTTGCCGTGGTCCCCGAATTCACGAGGTTCACGATAACCCCGACTCCGCCACTGAACGTCAACGTCGGGGTGCCCTGGGCTTCAGCCTCGGCCCCGGGAGCGAACGAACTCCCCAGTAACACGCCAACGGCGAGGGTGGCGACGATTGTCGCGCCAAACCACATCCGGCCCATCCGAAATTTCTTGCTCAACATCGTCCGCATGTCCTCCTCCTCCATACCTTCCTGGCTCGTCGAGGGCGCTACTCTACCGCAACCACTCCGTTCAACCAAACGATGCCTCGCGTCACGCGGTCCGAAGTTCGTCACGCTGAGGCCGCGAGTCGTACATCGACGGGAGCCAGATTCCATCCGCCTCTGCGAACGCGCCGACGCGAAATGCACGGGGAAGCCATGGCCATCCGGGCATGCGGGGACAGATGATCCCTAGAACTCTATCACCAGATCCAGGTTGATGGTCTGCTGACCGCCACCCTGGAGCGCGCCGCTGTATGCCTCGTAAATGGCCCGCACCTCGTCGCCGTTCCCGGGAGGTCCTCCCATGTATTCGTCGGCGAGCACCTGAGCCACCGCGTAGTTCCCACCAGACACGGCAGGGTCCGCGAACATGTAATACAGCACGTAGTTGTTCGGACCCGCCTCAGCGGCGCGATACAGCTTCAGGCCTTCGCCCATCTGCTTGCGCTGCGCGTCGCTGCTCCCCACGAGCGACTCACCGAACGCGCGCATGACCCGCTCGAAGTCAGCCGTCTTCGATGGATCCACAACGTTCAGCACGATACCGGTCCCGCCGCTGAAATTCACGGTCGGCTGAGCGGCCGCCTCGGACGTCGGGGCAAACGAACTCCCCAGTAACACCCCGAAGGCCACCGCCGCCACGAGCGCGGTACCAATCCACATCTGGCTTCTCCGAGACCGAGTAGTCGCCATCGTCCGCATCTGCTCCTCCTTCGTAGCTGCTTGGGCTCTTCGAGGCGCTACGCTCGTGTAGCCACCCTCCTGAACCACACTGTTCCGCGGGTCTGGCCCCACCGGTGTCACCGTTCGATGGTAGCGAGTCCCAAACCGACGGGCGTCAAATTCATCAGCAGTTGACCTTGCCCTGGCCCGAACGCCCCGGCGTAGCCGTCGTACAGCTCCTGCACCTCTGTCGGGAACGCCTCATTTAAGATTTGCGGCACCCAGTAATCAGCGCCAGGCACCACCGGGTTCAGCATGGAAATATACAACAACGAGCCCCCCTCGAGCGGGTCCTTCGCCTTGTAAATCTTCCACGTGACCGCCTGTCGTCGGCGGTCGAACTCGTCGCTGAGGGCGAGCGCCTCACCGACACGTTTCATCGTCCGCTCGAACCTGACGCCCTGCCCGGACTTGACGTGGCTGATCACCATGCCGATATCGGCCGTGAACACCCGGGTCCCCGGCTGGGCGGTGGTTCGGGTCGCGCCCCATCCGAGACCACCCACAAATGCCGCCGCCACAAGCACCGCGGTACGGTGCCGGTGTGGCGTCCGACTGGTTCGTCGCATCATCACGTACGTCGCTACACAAACACCTGCATCACTTCGCTGGCCAGCAACATGCCGGCCCTCGTCAACCGCAACCGATTCGGCTCATGGACGAGTAACCCGGCCTCGACGAACGGGGCCAGCTCCGCGCCCCAGCGCGACCAGACATCCAGCCCGTACCGTCGTTCGACCCCTGCCACATCGATCCCATCCGACAGCCTGAGGCCGAGAAACAAGCTATCGGTCAGACGCTCCTCCCCCGACAGCGTCCGGCGGTTCCCCACCGGGGTTCGACCCGCATCCACGAGGTTGATGTAGTCACCGACGCCGGCCACGTTCTGCCAGCGCTCCCCGGCGTACGTGGAGTGCGCGCCGCAGCCGAAACCAACCCATGCGCCGTCGGACCAGTACTTGAGATTGTGGCGTGAGCGCCGACCGGCGCGAGCCGCATTCGAAATCTCATACTGTTGATAGCCGGCCGCCTCGAGCCGGTCCACCGCCACGTGATACATATCCGCCGCGCGATCCTGCGGCGCCTGCGCCCAGCCCCCGCGCGACATCTCGTCCTTCAGGGGCGCGTTTGGATACAACTCAAGCAGATAGAACGACACGTGTTCCGGATCGAGCCCGACCAACATCTCGACCGACTCGATCCAGTGTGCCACCGTTTGCTCCGGCAACCACATCATGAGGTCGATGCTGATGTCGTCGAAGCCGGCCGCCCGAGCCACCCCGAACGCCTCGACCGCTCGGGCCGCGGTGTGGAGCCGCCCCAGCCGGCTGAGTTCGTCGTCGCGAAACGACTGGACGCCCAGGCTGAGACGACTGACCCCCGCCTCGCGATAGCCCCCAAGACGTTCGGGGGACACCGTCTCGGGGTTGGCTTCAAGGGTGATTTCCGCGCCAGACTCAAGGTTCGCGGCCGACCGACATTGGGCGATCAGCGCGCCGACTTCAGCGGGATCAAGCACCGACGGTGTCCCGCCCCCGAAGAACAGCGAGTCGGCGGCCACCCCGGCGTCGGCGGTCGAGGCGCACTCGAGCTCCTGGTGCAGAGCGTGGAGATAGCGACGCTTGAGTCCGGCATCGAGCACCCCCCGGTTGAAGTTGCAGTAGTTGCAGATCGCTTCACAGAACGGGATGTGCAGATACAGGCCCAGCGGACCTCGGTCGCCAGGCTCACCGCCCGGGCCACCATCCGGCGGTGACGCGGCCGCCCCCTCGAGCGGTTCGCGCATCACCCACCCGCGCGGCCACCCGACCAACCCAGGTCAGACTTCCCCTGTTTCAGTCGAGCCCGCGCACGCACGGACGAACGTGCCGGCAGCTTGCGACGAGGCTGCATCTCCCATTTCTGGGACAACTCCTCGCTGGTCGGAGCGCCTTCCACGAAGTCCCGATAGTCGGGACCGCTGTACTCGAGGAACTCACACATCTCACGCAGACGAGAGTGCATGCGAAACCCCACGCGCACCAGCAACGAGTCCAGATTTTCGGGGTCTGGGATGTCTTCGTAGTTCGAGGTAAAGATTGTCGGCCGGCGATCGTTGTAGCGGGTGTTGACGATGAGGTTCATCGTCTCCTCCACCCAGTCGGTGGGGCGTTCGGCCCCCAAGTCGTCCAGCACCAGCAACTCGGCGTCCATGACCGGACGCAGGATGTCGACCTCGGACGTTCGGGTCACCGGGTTGTACGTACTGCGGATGGTGCTCAGCAGGTGACGTGTGTCGTAGTACAAGCCACGCGCGCTCTTTTCAAGCACCACCTGCCGCAGCACCGCGACCGCGATGTGTGTCTTCCCGATGCCGGGCGGGCCAATAAGCAGGAGTCCCTTGTCCACCACGGGAAACGTGTCGATGAAACGACGCGCGCGCTCGACCGCCTGCAGCAGTCGTGGGTTCGGATACGTCACGAACGTATCGAGCTCGCAGTTGCGGTACCGCGGTGGAATCAGCGCACCGGACAGCAGGGTCTGGGCGACGCCGTGCCGCCAGCACGCACACCGCTCCACTCGACCGGAGTCCTGACCGGGCGCCACGCGCCAGCCGGTATCGTGACAGTGCTCACAGGGCATGATTGCTCAGGGTTCGACCGGATCCGACGATGTGTCGCCGGCAGAGGGCCGAGCCGCTGGCTCGACCGGCTGGCGCTGATCCATGCGTGCGAGATCGGTCGTTGCTGATTTTACCAGGGCCGTGCCCAATCGTTGCTCCCAATCGCCGAGACCACGCGCCAGCTCCTGCTTGACATAGACCATGAACTCGTTCACCTCCTCCTGCATCCGGTCCATCTTCCCGCGCATGTTGAGGATGATCTCGACGCCCGCCAGATTCACGCCCAGCTCCCGGGTCAAGGACAGAATCGTCTCAAGTTGCTCCAGGTCCTCGTCGGAATACAGCCGGGTATTGCCCTCCGTTCTCGACGGGGCGAGCAGCCCCTCGCGCTCATACATCCGGAGCGTCTGGGGGTGAATGTCGTACCGCCGCGCCACGGCACTGATCATGAAATAGCCCTGACCCGTTCCCTTCCCTGGCATGTTGGCTCGCTTTCCGCGGCGTTATTCCTGAAACGGGGCTACGCCCCGGACCCCTCGCGTCGGTGTTCTTCCCCACCTTAGTTTCGTGTCCCTACCGCAGCAGCTCCGCGCGGACGTCCTCGGTGTTGAGTCGACCCAGTTCTCGCATCAGTTCTTTCGACCGCTCATCGATGACCTGCGGCAGCACGATCCGGACGGTGATCACGAGGTCGCCAGACGCGCCGCCCCCGGGCGACGGCGCCCCGCGGCCGCGCAACCGGAAGCGTTGACCGGACTGGGTACCTGGCGGTATACGGACACTGGCGCGACCACCGACCGTCGGCACCTCGGCCCGGACGCCGAGCGCGGCTTCGTGGACGGCCACCGGCACGGCGAGATGGAGATCGTCGCCCTCGCGCCGGAAAAGGGGATGCGGTTCAACCGTCACCGTGATGGTGAGATCCCCAGCCGTTCCGCCGCGCCTAGACGTGCTCCCTTGCCCCGCCAGGCGGAGACGAGCCCCGTCGGTGATTCCAGACGGCACCGGCACATCAACCGCCTCGGTGCGCGACACCATCCCCTCCGCCCTGCAGACACCACACGGGCGATGACGCCGCCGACCGCTACCTCCACACTCCGCGCACTGGCGCGAGAACACCATGTGCCCCCGCGTCCACCGTGACTGGCCACTCCCGGCACACCCGGCGCATCGGCCTTCAGCCACCAGCCGCGCTCCCGTCCCGCGGCACGCGTCGCACCGAACCACCCGGGTCAACGTGACCTCGTGTGCCCCTCCGCGCATGGCGTCCTCGAACCCGAGACGCAGAGGGACATGGAGATCGATGCCGCCGGGGCTCGAATCGCTGAGCCGAGCGACGGCGGACCGAGCAAAGACGTCCGCGAACAGATCGCCGAAGGTCGATGCCGACTCCCCGCTGGCGGCCGGACCCGAAAAATCGAACCCCTCGAACTCGACATCGCGGACCGCGCCCACCGATGGACCGGGTCGACGCCCTCCGTGCTCATCGTAGTCCTGCCGCCGCTCCGGGTCCATCAGCGTCTCATACGCCTCCGTGACCCGGAGGAAAAACGCCTCCGATTCCGGGTCCCCCGGGTTGATATCGGGATGGTGTTTCCGTGCCAGCCGCCGGTATGCGCGTTTCACGTCGCTCAACGACGCGGCACGGTCGACACCGAGAATGACGTAGAAGTCCATCGCTCCTCACCCGGGTCACCGGCGGTCTGGCCGGACGGCTCGCGCCCGAGCCAACCCATTCCCACCCGGATCCTTACTTCTTGTCCTCGACCACTTCCGCGTCAATGACTTCGCCCTCAGTGGCGTCGACCGGGGGCGCATCCGCCCCAGGCCCATCAGCGGTCGGGTCGTCCGGCGCGGCCGCTGACGCCCCTTGTTTATACATTTCCTCGGCGGCCTTGTGCTGTGCGGCCGTCAGCGCCTCCAGCGCCCGCGTGATCGCCTCGCCCTCATCTGACTCAAGTGCCTTCTTCATGTCGGCGATTGCGCTCTCGACCGGTTCCTTGTCTGAGGCCGACAGTTTGTCGCCGGCGTCTTTCAGCATCCGCTCGGCCCCATACACGGCCTGGTCGGCCTGGTTCCTGGCCTCGATCGTGTCCTTCCGCTTCTTGTCTTCCTCCGAGTGGGTCTCCGCCTCTCGCATCATCTTCTCGACTTCATCCTTCGAGAGCCCACTCGACGCGGTGATGGTAATCCGTTGCTCCTTGCCCGTCCCCTGGTCCTTGGCGAAGACATTGACGATGCCATTCGCGTCAATGTCGAAGGTCACCTCGATCTGGGGCACACCGCGAGGCGCCGGCGGCAAGCCGACCAGATGAAATCTGCCGAGGGTGCGGTTGTCTTTTGCCATGGGACGTTCCCCCTGCAGCACGTGCACCTCGACGCTGGTTTGACTATCAGCGGCGGTGGAGAACGTCTCACTCTTCTTGCTGGGAATCGTCGTGTTCCGGTCGATGAGCGTCGTCATCACGCCGCCGAGCGTCTCGATACCGAGCGACAAGGGCGTCACGTCGAGCAACA
>CALBET010000163.1 GCA_937888665.1 uncultured Acidobacteriota bacterium | reverse complement strand
TGTTTGGATTGAAATACCCGATCAGAAAGGTATAGCTGCCATCCGGATTGTCGTACCAGCCCTCGTAGGCCGGCCACAACGCCTGACCGAACGCCTTGTGGGGCGGCTCGAGCGGCAGTTGTTGGGCAGCGGCCCAGGCGCTGGTCAGCATGACGCTCGCGACGACGAGCGCTAGCGGGCCGACCACTCTGTTCCTGCGCATAGAAATCTCCCTTGCCTCTCCCCACGGTGTCGAAACCCCCGCGGCCCGGCGGGCCTGAAGGCCCTTGCTACTACGAGCCCGGCTCCCGCGGGCCCGGTGGGCCTGAAGGCCCTTGCTACGAGGTGCGCTCTACTGTTCGTTGCTCGTCAGTTCGAGCGCCGCTTCCCGCTCGGCCTTGGCGGCCTCGAAGTCGGCATCCTCCAGATAGGTGACGTTGACCCAGGCATGCCCCATTTCGTCCACCGTGCGATCGCCCCAACCAACCCACTGATTCGGATCGGGGTTGCCCCGCAGCCCGGCGGTGTTGTCGTACCAGGCCTTGAATGCCAGCACGGTCCCCTTGGGCAGCAACGGCGCGGCGTCGTCGGCATAGACGTAGTTGTTGTGCCAGTTGAAGTCGAACTTGCTCACCAGACTCAACACCTGCCGATCACCATCTGGCAGAATCGCCTCCATCTGCATCCCACGACCCCGCAGGTGCAGGTGCGGCTGGAAGTTCTCGATCCGACCGTTCTGCTTCATCACGTGAAACGCCTCGGTCACGGTGACTTGGTTCGGTAGGATCGAGAGCGCTTCACGGCCACCCTCGAAGGTGGTGAACGCAGCCAGCACCTGCCGGTGCTTTGGCTCCACCTCCTTCGGGTAGAGGTATAGACCCAGCTCTACGGTGTCCGTGATCTGCTCCCCGACGGCGTGATAGTGGATGTCCCACACGATGCTCGAGCCGGCCTTGATCAGCTTGCCGCTGTTCGGACGCATGACCTCGCCCTGCTTGCCGACCGCCCACTCCATCAACAGGCCGGGCCCGATGTCGGAGGCGGCGCCCAGCGCGTCATCCTCCTCTTCCTGCTGGAGGCGTGCCAGCGCATGGTGAGTGATGCGGCGTCCCGGCACGGTCGACGGGCGGATCTCGATGCCCCGAATCCAGCGATCCTCGGTGAGCCCGGTCGGTACTTCCGGTTTCCACCAGTGGTCCTGGGCGAGCGCCGGCATCGTGTACGGGGTCGAGTAGATAACCAGATCGGGCGGGCCGCCAAAGACGTCCGCGTAGTTCCACACGTCATCATCCGCGAACACGGCCGCCGGGGGCAGGTCCGCGGGATTGCCTTGCGGAGCCCCGTTGTCCACCCACCGGACCACGGTCTCGATTTCCGCGTCAGTCATCGATCGATCGTTCTTGAACGCCTGGATGCCGACCGCTTTGTCAATGTGCCAGGGTGGCATCTGTCGCGTCTCGACGCGCTGCTTGATCGACCGAGCCCAGGGCCTCACCTCGGCGTAGGTCTGCAAGGACATCGGCGCGATGTACCCGGCCCGATGACAGGCCTCGCACTTGTCGCGAAAGATCGGAGCGATGTCTTTCGCAAAGGTCGGTTGCTCGTCAACGGCCTCAGCGGCTAGCGCCGCGACCGGAAACGCGAGCACAACCCCCAGCAGAGCCGCCGCCAGACCGAACCGCCGCATGTTCCAGAGCGCCATCATGTCGTCCTTTCCCGCGTGCCCGAAGACCCGATGCTGCGCCATTCCGCGCCAAGACACACTCCGTTCTGCAACCTGGATGCCATCCTCGAAGACGTCGGTTATGCCCTGGAAATTGCGGTATTCGGGACGTCCGGTCGGACCGTGGCGGGGAATTTCCGCAGCAAGGGTGGAAATTTGCCCGCTCCGTCCGGCTTATAGGCCAGCCCCGCCGGATCGCTCCAGAATCTGGGGTGGAGTCCGAACCGTGACATCAGACAGCGATCGGGGAGCGTCACGCTCGGGGAACGGATTCAGCGGGGTGAGCCGCGGCTGGCCCGATATTGGTAATTTTCCGCAGTGTGACTGCGGAAAATCTCTCCGCCGCACCCAGCCCGGTGCTCGTCCCCCCGCGGTATGCAGGGGCGGTGGTGGCGGCGTCCATGGCACGCGTGTTGCTGAAAGCAATGGTGGAAGAGACCCACGATGCGCTCGACAACGACCATGGTCAACCGCCCCAGGCGCCGCACAGGGACACCGGTCGATCAGCGTGACGTCGTCGCCTTCTTGGCCTCCCCCGTCGCCTATGGCCAGACCGGCGGAACGGTAGACCGTATCGACACACATTGTTCCGTCGTATTTCTCGTCGATGAGCGCGCGTTCAAGCTGAAACGCGCGTTGCGATACGACTATCTCGACTACTCCACCGTCGAGCGTCGACGCGAATGCTGCGAAGCGGAAGTGCGCCTGAACCGGCGCACCGCCCCGTCCGTGTATCACCAGGTGCGGGCGGTGACCTGCGACGAAAACGGATCACTCGCGCTGGACGGGCACGGCCCTGCCGTGGAGTGGCTCGTAGAAATGTCCCGATTCAGCGAGTCCGACGTGCTCGACGGCATGGCGGAGCGAGGCACACTGCACCTGACGCTGATGCCGGAGTTGGCCCGGGCGGTGGCGCGGCTGCACGCCGTCGCCGAATGGCGATTCGACCACGGCGGCCGGCGAGGCATGGCGTGGGTCATCGACGGAAACGCGGACGGCTTCCACGAATATGGCCCGGGTGTGCTCGACCCCACCGCCTGCCGTCGACTCACCACGCAAGCCCACGACACGCTCGAGCGGCAGGCCGACCGCCTGATGTCGCGACGCGCCCAGGGATTCGTCCGTCGCTGCCATGGCGACCTCCACCTGCGAAACGTCTGCCTCCTGGACGGACGCCCCACCCTGTTCGACTGCATCGAATTCAGCGACCAGATCGCATGCATTGATGTCATGTACGACCTCGCCTTTTTGGTCATGGATCTGCTCCATCGCGGATTGGGCCACCACGCGCACGAGGTGTGCAACGAGTACGTCACCGCCACCGCCGACCTCGACGGGCTCGCGCTGATGCCGCTGTTTCTCTCCGTGCGCGCCGCGGTCCGCGCCAAGACCAGCGCCACCGCCGCCCGGCTGCAAAGCACCCCCGCGGCGCAAGAGATGCAGCGCCAAGCGGCGCAGGAGTATCTCGACCTGGCCCTGTCGCTGATCAGCCCGGCGCCCGCTCGACTCGTGGCCATCGGCGGCCTCAGCGGGGCCGGCAAGTCTGTGGTGGCACGCCAGATCGCCCCGACCCTTGGCGCGGCGCCGGGCGCCTTGGTGCTCCGGAGTGACCTGGTGCGCAAGTCACTGCTCGGCGTGCGGCCGGCTGATCGCCTCGGCTCGGAGGGCTATGCGGAAGGGGTCACGCGTAGCGTGTATCGCGAGTTGGCGGTCCGAGCCGCCACGGCAACCCGGGCCGGACACTCCGTCATCGTCGACGCGGTGTTCGCCGACCCCCGCGACCGCGTGGTGATCGCTGATGTCGCCCGAACGGCGGGCGTCCCGTTCACCGGCGTCTGGCTCGACGCCCCGGTCGACACACGCACCGACCGGGTCACGCGCCGGTCCGGCGACCCCTCGGACGCGACCCCGGCGGTGCTCCTGGAGCAACTCGCCCGAGGCATCGGCGACCTCGACTGGGCGCGGGTGGACGCTGGCGGCGAGCGTGAGGCGACCGCACAAGCGGTCGAGGCCTGGATGGAGCGTACCGCCGCGGCGGGGTGATGGCGCCGGCGCGATCAGCAGCCTGACAGATGGAACCACTGACCGT
>CALBET010000162.1 GCA_937888665.1 uncultured Acidobacteriota bacterium | reverse complement strand
ACGCATCGAGGCGCTGCGGTCGGTGAGACTGCAGATCTGACAAAGTAGTGTTAGGCCTAGTCCAGGCCTAGTCCCCTGGAACCAGGGGACTAGCTCGATGCCACGACCGCCGGCAGCTCGACCAGGCTTGTGATCACGGCCACATCGGGCTCCTCGCCGCGCTCCCGACCAGACCGGTCCAGCAGCACCGCCTGCATGCCCAGATCACGAGCACCGGCCACGTCATGACTCAGGCTGTCGCCCACCATCATCGCGTCGGCCGCGACCACGCCCAGCTCGCGTAGCGCGGCCTCGAAGATGCTGGGGTGCGGCTTCATGTAGCCGTGGTCCGAGGAGGACACCGCGCCGGCAATCAGCATGTCGAGGTCAAAATGACTCTGGAAGGTATCGAGACACCGGTGGGTGTTGGAGATCAGTCCGAGACGCAGCCCGCTCGCGTGGAGCTGTTCTAGCGCCGGCTTGACGTCGGCATACAACGAAAAATGACGACAGACCGCCCATTCATCGTAGATTTCCTGGGCGCAGGCGTCGAGACCGTCTCCCCGCCCGCCCATCGCCTCGATGACCCGGCGACCGAAACGCACGAACATCTCAGCGCGGTAGGTGGCGTCCTGGCCCACCTCGAGCTCGCGTGACGCCGCTGCGACCGCGTCGTCGAACCGGGCGGTATCAACCGTAAGGCCGTGCCGCTCGCAAAACGTCCGGTAGCCCTCCGCGTCGAACGTCGGACCCGGATGAATCAGCGTGAAATCGACGTCAAAGAACACCGCCCTGGTGGTCACGACCCCTCGTAGGGACCGGCGATGACGATCGCGGCCTGTTCGGGGACCAGTGTCCGCCGCGCCGCGTCGGCCACCGCTTCAACGGTCACGGCATCGACGAGCCCCGGCAGTGTGCGGTCGTGGTCGAGCCCCAGGTCGAACTGTTCAATCGTCTGGAGGAACCTGGCGATGCCGGCGTTGGTTTCGAGCGACCGCGGGAGCGAGCCGACCAGATAGCGCTTGGCGCTCGTCACTTCATCGTCGGTGGCGCCGTCCTGCGCCATCCCGGCGACCTCGGCCTCGATCGACTCCAGGGCCCGGTCGACGTTCTCGGCGTTGACCCCGGCGCGCACGAGCAGCGGCCCAGCAATGTGACCCGCCTCGAACATGCTGCCCGCGTAGTAGGCCATCCCCTGCCGCTCGCGGATGCTCCGGCCAATCCGCCCGCCGATGCCGTACTGACCCAAGACGTTGTTCATGACCCAGTAGGCATAAAACTCGGGGTCCGAGCGCACAATCGTCGTGAATCCGTAGACGATGTCGGCCTGCGACTTGGCGGGCATCGGGATGACCAGCCGGCGGCGCGCCGGTGCCGCCGGCGGCGGGAGCCGCGACGACGGCCCGCCCGGGGCGAGGCGCTGGTTCGCGGCCGCCAGAAGCGGGTCAGCGCTCCCACGCCACGAACCGAAGACGCGGGTACCTGCCGCCACGGCCGCCGACGCCGGAATGTCACCGACCAGCACGAGCGTCAGGCCATCGGGCGCGAACCGAGCGGCGTGGAACTCGAGCAGTTGGGTACGCGCGATCGACTGCACCGTTTCGGGCGAACCTTTCGGCCGGCGCCCATACGGGTGATGCTCGCCATAGAGCAGCGGCATCACTGCCTCCAGCGCGCGGGTCGCCGGATTGTCGTCGTCCTGACGCAGCCTGGTGATCAGCTGCCCGCGACAGACCTCAAGCTCCGGATCGAGACACCGTGGAACCCGCAGCATGTCGCCGACCAGATCCAGCATTGTGTCGACATCCTCGACGAGGCAATCCAAGGTCACCGTCGTCGTATGCCTCGACACGGTGATGGACGGCGACACGCCGTGAAGGTCGAGGATGTCCGCCACCTCATCGACCGTGCGGGTTCCGGCGCCCCGGTCGAGCAGCCGCGACAACAGGTGCGCCGTTCCCTCCGCGCCCAGCGGGTCGCAGAGACTCCCGGCGGACATGGCGGCACTGATGGTGACGGCCGGCTGGGTGGGCGTCTGCTTGACGACCAACGTGACCCCATTGGCCAGCTGTTCACGGATCGGGGCCAGGCCGAGCGTCGGAGCCGGGGTCGAGGTCATACCGGTTGGAACCAGCCCACAGTCCGATTGCTCGTCGCCAGGTAGCGAGCGGCGACCCGCGCGACATCTTCGGACGACACCTCGGCGATGCGCCCCGGCAGTTGAGCCAGCACGCCGGCGCCGGCCACGGTCTCGAAAAAGCCGATCTGGTGCCCGATGCTGGTGATGCTGTTGTTCTCCAGTACCACCCGGGCGCGCAGTTGGCGCTTGGCGCGCTCCACCTCGTCCGGAGTGGCCCCGTCGGCGCGCACCGAATCAAGCGCCGCCAGAGCCAGGTCCCGCAACTCGTCGAGCGGTGTCCCCTCACCGGCGGTCGCCGACACCATGAACAGATACGGGTCGGCCGTAGCCACGAACGACCCACTCACCGCCGCCGCATGGCCGGTGTCGACCAACGCCCGATACAGACGCGCCCGGCGCTGCGGGGTCGGACCGCTGAAACTGGCCCATAGGTTCAGTCCCTTCGCACCGGTCAAGGCGGCATCCAGCACCAGCATCGGCGCGAAGTCGGGGTCAGTCGCGGCGGGCGCGTGATAGCCCACTTTCAAGTAACCGGTCGTCCCCTCTCGTACAATCTCAAGACGCCGCTCACCGGTTTGCTCCGGTTCGGGAGTCCGCACGCGTGATGGTGCCAGGCCGGCACTGATGCCACCGAATCGGCGCTCTACCTGGCGCAGCGCGTCGTCGGCTTCAACGTCACCGACGATGACCAGGGTCGCGTTGGTCGGCGTGTAGTACCGGCGATAGTAGCTGTGTAGGTCGTCACGGCTCATCGCGTGCAGGTCGCCGAGCCAGCCGATGGTCGGGTGGCGGTAGGAATGCGCCTTGAACGCGGTCGCGGTCACCTCAATGTCGAGCAGGTTGTCCGGATCGTTCTCGCCTCCTTGCAGCTCGGACACGATGACCGAGCGCTCGGACTCAGTCGCCTCGGCGTCATACAGGCAGCGGTCCATGCGCTCCGCCTCCATGAACAGCATCTGGTCGAGCGCGTCCTTCGTCGCCGTCGCCATGTATGTGGTCTGATCAATCCACGTATAGCCGTTCCAGAAACCGCCGAACCGGTCGATGAACTGCTTGAACTCGTCGGCGGGAATGCCGGCCGTTCCCTTGAAGTTCATGTGCTCGACCCAGTGCGAGGCCCCAGTCAAGCCGGGCCGCTCATCCTTCGACCCCACCCGGTACCAGCACCACACCGACACCAGCGGAGTCGTCCGTGACTCTATGATGCGCACCTGCAGACCATTGTCGAGCACCGCCTCTCGGGGCTGCGGTAGGGCGCCGGCGAGTGAAGCGACCTGGCTAGGCACGGCTCGATTATACAAGCGCCGTTGGTGGCATCTGGCTGGGCGCGCCGGTTGTCATGCCGCCCGCGGGCGACGATGCCGTCGATGAATCTCCGGCGTGGCTCGGCGGTCGGTTACCGCCGGACGGCGGATGAATCTGTCCTCCCGGCTACCGAGCTGGCGGACTTCCATGGGGTGTCAGGCGCAACAGGCGTCGCGCCGCGTCCTCACCGGACCGCACCGCCGCGTCGATGCCAGATCCGTGAAAGGCCGAGCCGGCAAGCACAATGGGGCGGCCCTCGAGGCTCGCCTCGACATCCGCCACGGCCGTCCGATGTCGGTGGTTGAATACGGGGAGAGCCTCGGGCCAGCAAGAGACCCAGCTCCCACTTGGAGCGCCCGTGACGCGGAGCACACGACCAAGCCCTTCAATCGCGCGCCGGCGCCAGGCCTCGTCATCCAGCGCGTCTGCGCCCGCCACCTCGAAGAGCTCCGGACGGAAGAAGAGCCGTAGCAACGCCTGATGCGCGGGCGAACGGTCCGTGAACTTCGCGCTGGTGAAGGTACAGGCCCGGAGACCGCCACGCTGCGCGTCGTCGGCGACCACGAAGCCCGTTCCGTCGAGCGGATGGTCGATGTCGTCTCGGTCGAAGGCCAGCTCCACGGTGACGCTTGACAGCGTGGGGGCCGCCCCCAGGACAGCCGCACTCGGCGCGACGGACGCCAGCAGACGGGCGGCGCCCTTGGCGTTGGTGGCCACGACGACCCCGTCGGCGTCGAGCGCGTCGTCTCCGACCACCACGCGGACGCCTTCGCCCCGCGGCTCGACACGCGTCGCCGTCGTGCTGGTCCGCAGTTCGGCTCGTCCCTGCAGGTGCGACCTGAGCGCGCTGATCAGGCTGCCCATCCCGTGGCGAAACGACCGGATTCCCTGTCCCAGGTCAGCGCGAGGAACCTGAAAACCGAGAAACGCCGCCGCCTCTCCCGGCGCGAGGACCCGTAGACGGTCTCCGTCAAACCCGTATGACCGCATCACCGACTGTCCGATCAGGTCGGTCCGGAGTCCCACATCTGCCGCCAGCCGGGGCACAGCCTCGCTCCGAAACACGAAACCCTCGGCGCCCCGTTCAACCGTAAGCCGGCCGTGCCGCTCGGTCAGAATCTGTCCGCCCAGGCGCGACCGCGAGTCGACCGCGATGACATCAGTCTCCGGCGCCAGCCGCACCGCGGCCGTCAACCCCGCCAGCCCCCCACCGATGATGACGACCCTCCGCATGGTCCAGTTCCGACTTCACGCCCGCGTGCCGGGCCCGGACACCGCATCGCGCGTCCCTGTGGTCCGCGGGCGGTTGGCACCGTGATTCCCGCGATCACGTTATGCCAGACGCTATGAACCGCGATACAGAAAAAGATGCAATGGAACTTTCGCTTGGGGCACAGTCGGACAGCGGATCTCACGATTGACGGAACGGTGACGACGGCCGGTCAGACTCGCTGATTTCCAGTGCCGCGACGATCCGCCGATCTGCGGGGCGAGGGAATGATGTCGCCGAAGAGGATGTTCGGGCTTGCCGGTGTGTTCCCGACTGGTGCGGCAGTCGCGTTCCCGAGTAAAGGCATCGCACGGCACCGCGGTCAGCTGCGGTGAAGCGCCCGTCGCGTGCAGCGGGGCCTGCACCCAGGCTGCTCAGCTGGCGTCAAC
>CALBET010000161.1 GCA_937888665.1 uncultured Acidobacteriota bacterium | reverse complement strand
AACACCCTGGCATCCGGATCGGCCGAGAGCCGATTCGCGAGCACGCAGCCGGCGGTGCCGCCCCCGATGATGATGTAGTCGTAGGTCACCCCGTGATCGTACCGCGAAAACGCCAGCGCCCGGCAGGACACGCGCCGACGGATATAATCGCGGTCTTCGATCTCGGGCGCGAGCCCACACGTGGACGACGAGAAAAGTTGAACCCATGAGCATTCGACAGACTGCGGCGGTCGTTGGTCTCGCCATCGGTGTCACGGCATGCGGGAGCGCCGCTCCCGAAGCGCCCCTCAGCACCGTGGTCGCATTTGAAGGCGCCACCCTCATCACGGGCGACGGCGGGCCGCCGCTCGGTGGCGGCGTGTTCCTCGTCGACGACGGCGTCATCACAGACGTCGGGCTCGCCGCCAACGTGGCGATTCCGGAGGGCGCCACCGTGGTCGACCTGACCGGGAAGACGGTCATGCCGACGCTTGTGGACCTGCACGGCCACGTGGGATTCGTCGACGACCTCAGTTTCGACAATGCCAACTACACCCGCGAGAACATCGCCGACCAGCTCAACCGGTACGCGTACCACGGCGTGGGCGTGATCGTGTCGCTGGGCACCGACCCGGGCGACATCGCGTTCACGATCAAGGCCGACCAGGAAGCCGGGAGGCTTGGCGGCGCCCGCCTCCACACCGCGTTCCGCGGCATCGCGCGACCGGACGCCGGCCCGGGGGCGCCGACCATGCGACCGACCGCGTTTGGCGCCACGACCGTAGAAGAGGCAGTGGCGCTCGTGGACGAGATTGCCGCAACCGACGCCGACTTCCTGAAGATCTGGGTCGACGCCAGAGGGGGATCGGTCGAGAAACTTGGACCGGATCTCTACCGACCCATCATCGAGGCGGCGCACGCGCACGACGTCCGCGTGATCGCGCACATTTTCGACGCGGAAGATGCACGCGAACTGGTTGACGCCGGCGTCGACGGGTTCGCGCACCTGGCTCGCGATGTCGAGATGGACGACGAGCTGGTGGCCGCGATTGTGGAGCACGACGTGTTCGTCATGCCAAACCTCGCGGTCTCCGAGCGGGGACGTCACGCCGAGCCACCCGCCTGGGTTGACGACCCGCTGCTGGCCGAATCGGTCTCACCCGAGGTCATCGCCCGAATCCGTGAGTCGTACGCGAACCGCACCCCTGAAGCCGCCGCCGCGGGGGCAGAGTCGTTCGCGATGATGCTGCGCAGCCTGAAGAAGCTCTCTGACGCCGGCGCCCGGCTCGTGTTCGGCGCCGACACGGGGATACAGGATCACATCCAGGGCTACATGGAACATCACGAGCTGGAGCTGATCGTCGAGTCGGGCATCTCGCCGGCCAGGGCCATTCAGATCGCCACCAGTACCTCCGCCGAGCTGCTCGGAGTCAACACCGGGCTCCTGGCCCCCGGCAAGCGCGCCGATTTCATCGTGCTCGACGCCAACCCGATGTACGGCATCGGGAACACCCGACAAATCTCAGCCGTCTATCTCGGCGGCGAGGCTGTGGACCGCGAAGGGCTGAGAGCTGGGTGGTAGACGGTCTGCGGCCCTGAAGGGCCTTGCTACGGACGACGTTCCAGCCATGGTCGCCAACAAGGACAACCGGATTCTCGACTACCAGTATTTCGAGCCGGGCGGCGGCCCGCATTCGACCTCCACGCCGGAACGACTGGTCGTGGTGGGCCAGGAATATCGGCCCCCGTTCTACGGGCACGTCTTCATGTTCGGCATGCGCGACCACCTGCTCTCACCGTTCACCATGGGCTATGCCGGCACCGCCATCGAGAGCCTCTACCCGAGCAACACCGACATGTTCCGCAAGGCGAAGGCGCAGGGCGCCACCGTCGGCTACGTCCATGCGTTTCCTGGCGAGAACGACCCGCTGGAGCGCGGACTCGGCGGCGGCAAAGGCTTCATCGTCGACGCGGCCCTGGGCACCACTGACGCGGTAGAATGGTCCGACACCCTGCAATCGATGGCCGACGCCTGGCCTGGGTGGCGCGCCGACACAGAGCGTGACCATGTCTTCGCGCAGTTCGACGAGGCACGAGCCGTCTATCGCCGCTTCGCTCACGACGCCGCGCGGTAACACGGTCAAAAGGAGCTTCCCATCGAGGTCTTTGGCAACACGGGTGGTCTCAAGGCCGGTCAGGTTCGTCAGCTCGAACGTCTGTTCCGGCGACGGGTGCCGGCCGACCAGCTGCTGACGCAGGAGCTGGCGCGTCAGCTCACCGAAATCAGCCATGACATCCGGCGTCAGGTCGGCGTGCTCGTCGACCGCCGCGGGGCCATCCAGCACGTGATGGTGGGCGACGCCCACTCGACGCAGCTGCCGGACTGGGGGCGCCTCAGAGCCGGTCGAGGCCGGCTCCGCGGTCTCCGCTGTCTGCACACGCACCTCGCCCGCGAAGGCGTCACCCGAGACGACAAGTCCGACCTGCGGCTGCTCCGGCTCGACGCCCTGGTCACGATTGGGGTCGGCGACGACGGGCTTCCAACGCTCGCCCATATCGCGGCCTTGACCTCGCGGGGCGGCGACGGCCTGGAACTCCTCCCCCCGGTGCCCCCGGCGCAGCTTGACCTCGACTTTCAGACCTGGATACGCGAACTGGAGGCTGAGCTCTCGCGATCGGTCGGGACCCGAGAGGTCGGTGACCGCGAGCGGGCGATTCTTGTCTCGGTCACGGCGGGTCGCAGCGCCGGCGACCTCGACATCCACGTCGCCGAGCTGCGTGAACTGGCGCGCTCCGCCGGGGTCGAGATCGTCGATATCGTCACCCAGCAGCGCCCGCGGGTCGACCCGAAGACGGTCGTCGGTTCCGGCAAACTGCAAGACCTGGTGGTCCGCGCCTTCCAGCAGGATGTCGATCTGGTCATCGTCGACCAGGACCTGACCCCCACCCAGGCCCGCAACCTGGGCGAACGGATGGAGCTGCGGGTGATCGACCGCACCCAGCTCATCCTCGACATCTTCGCGCAGCACGCCACCACCCGGGACGGCAAGCTGCAGGTCGAGCTGGCGCAGCTGAAGTACCTGCTCCCTCGGCTGGCGCAACGTGCCGACGTGTCGCTGTCCAGGCTGGAGGGTGGCATCGGTGGCCGAGGACCCGGTGAAACGAAACTCGAGGTCGACCGCCGACGCACCCGAGACCGGGTGACCCGACTCGAGCGCGAGCTGAAGAAGCTCGGCACGCAGCGCCAGAACCGGCGCCAGCGCCGCGGCCGGCGCGAGATACCGGTGCTGTCGATTGTCGGGTACACAAACGCGGGCAAGAGCACCCTGCTGCGGGCGTTGACGAAGACGGACGTCTACGTCGCCGACCAGATGTTCGCCACGCTCGACCCGGTGTCGCGTCGCCTGCGGTTCCCGCGCGACCGGGAGGTCATCATCACGGATACGGTCGGGTTCATCCGCGACCTGCCGGCGGATCTGGTCAGCGCGTTCCGCGCCACGCTCGAGGAGCTCTCGGACGCGTCGCTCTTGTTGCACGTCGTAGACGCCTCGGCGCCCGACTGCGAGCGGCGTATGGACGCCGTCCACGGCGTCCTGGCGGAGATCGGTATGCAGGCCCCCGAACTGCTGGTGTTCAATCAGATCGACAAGCTGGCGCCCGGAGAGGGCGCCGCCCTGGCGCTTCGCTACCGCGGCGTCGCGGTCTCCGCCCTTGAACTCAGAGGACTGGGAACGCTGCTCGAACGGGCCGAACAGATGCTGTGGTCCGCAGATGACCGCCGGTCGCTCCTGCACGACGAGCTTCCGCCACGCCTCTTCGAGCCCAGCTAGTTCTGAGACGCGAGCGGGACGTCACGCCGCGTCGCTCACCCTCGTGCTCTGGGTCGACACGCACTGCCACCGACCATCCCGCCGCACCCAGACGTCCGTGTAACGGAAGGCCACTTCAGCCCGCTCGCCCTGCCGGATCCCGACCAGACGCAGGGTGAACCACACCACCGCGGTCTCGCCGTAGATCTTCACCGTGAAGCCGTCCTGGACGGCCGACTCGACCTGCTGGTTGAATTCGCTCGAGAGAGTCAGTTCCCGGGCCCTGTCCCCCCGACTGCCATCGTCATAGGTCGCCGTGAACTCGTCCGCCAGCACCCCCTCGATAAACGCGACGTCCTTGGCGTAGAAGGCCTCGTTCCACCCACGCTCGAGCTCCATCAACACCTGCTGCTCGGACTGCACCGGCGGGTCCTGCGCCGCGGAGGCGGTGGCGGCCCAGGTACTCGCCAGAACACAACACAGCGCGTGAGCCGGAAATCTCATCCATCATCCCCTTTCGACACACCATCCTCCTCGTTCGGCCGGATCCGGGCAAGCGCCCCGCCACCAGTGATCGCCTCGTGCATGCTCGACGCCTGTCGTCTGCGGCTCTGGCACCGCACGGGTCGACCCGCGATCGCGGTGGCGTCGACCACTCTGTCGTACACTAGGTCGCTGGTTGTCGCAGCACGTGAGCGTTTCGACCGTTGGCTGGGGACACGGAGATGTGGAACACGACGCGACTGCGCATACTCGGCGCCCTGGTTCTGCTCGCGGCGGCGGCGTGCGACCAGGAAGCGGCTCGGCCCGGTCAGGGTGAAGCGCCCACACCGCCAGGGCTGGAGACGCGTGGCGGAGCCGACGCGCACGACGTGTATCCCGGGGACGACATCCAGGCCGCCCTCGAGCGCGCGGCCCAAGACCCGGTCAACAAGACCGTCAGGGTACATGAAGGCACCTATCGGCCATCGGTACCCGGCCAAGCCTTCATTTGGTTCAACGCGCGGCACGACGGTATCACGCTGGAGGCCGTCGGGGATGTCGTGCTGACCGCGGCGAATCCGGCGCTCAACTCGGCGTCCGAGAGCTATCCCGCTGTCGTCAACCACGTCGTCTACTTTGGAGATGGCATCTCGCGAAACACGGTCCTGCGGGGATTCACGATCACCGGGGCCAACAACTTCGTCACCCAGTCGGACGATCCAGGTCCTATACAGCCCCCCACCGATCACCCACGGCTGGTCAAGGAACTGTTCTTCTACGCCGACGGCGGTGGCATCAAGATCTGGGGCCGATCCTACCCGACTATCGAGAACGTCGAGGTCTTCGATAATTTTACGAGCCCGTGCGGGGCTGGCGTCTCCGTCGAGCATCGCGGCTTCACCCAGGATTCGGTGCTATTCCGGAACTGTATCTTCCGCGGAAACCGCGCGCAAATCACAGGATCGGCAGTCGATCTTCTGCACGGAAGCTCAGCCGTTCTCGAAAACTGTCTCTTCGTCGGGAACGTCGCCAATCTGGGCGTCGACTACATCGGTCTGGGCGACGGTCGCGAGTACAACAAGGAGCACGGTTCTGGCGCGCTGACCGTCTTTCCCGGTTCACGCGTCCAGGTGAATCGCTGTACCTTCACCGAGAACTGGAACGGCGCC
>CALBET010000160.1 GCA_937888665.1 uncultured Acidobacteriota bacterium | reverse complement strand
CTCCGGGCCGGGAGTCACACGCGGAGCGGAGTGCACCGCGCAGGTGAGCATCGCCGACCCGAAGAACGGGTTGCGGAGAGCGCCGGCCGCCTGCACCCACGACTTCCGCACCATGGGGCAATAGGCCACCTTGAGTTCGCCGAAGCCGACCTCTTCACCATACGCGATCACCGCGTCGCTGAGTCGGCCGAACGCCTCGCGCGCGGCCACGATGTCCGCCACGGCCGCGACCGCTCGAGCGGACGCACCGATCGCCTGTGCAGACTTTCCCATTTTGGCCGCCTCGGTGGCGATTCTCGTCGCCGCAGCGGTCACCCCGTCCATCGAGTCGTTCGTCAGCGCGACTTGGATGTGCAGATACGGGGTCGCCAAGCCATCGGCGATCGCGGCCGACGCCGGTAGGGCGACACCAAGCAGGGCCAGCGCGAGGACAGCAGACTTGAGCATGGTTCTTACTCCTCCAGCGGGGTTGAGTCCCCACCGCTATCATAGCCGGGATAGCCGGTGCTCCTCCTGGCGATCCTGGACGGCTTGAAGTCACGGTGGCAGCCAGCCGGCCGGCGACGCTCGACGTCTAATAGATTGACACGCCCCTCGGGCGGGACGACAATCGGAGGCAGATGCTTGTACTACTCGCGCGGCGATTCACGGCCTCGGTGCTCGCCATCGGCGTAGTGCTGATGGCGTGGGCCACTTGCGCCAGCGGCGCCATGCCGATGTCCGAGATGGCGTGCTGCGCCGAGCATCACCGCGAATGTGACATGGCCGGCATGCCTGGCATGCCTGGCATGCCTGGCATGCCTGGCAACGACGCGGCGTGCTGCGGAACCGACCAGCACGCCGATGTCGGGATGCTCAAGCCGGAACGTGCCGACGACCCACCGGCCCCGTCACTGCATCATCCAGTTCTTCTCGTCCGGACGTCGTCCGTCATTACCACCAACCTCCAGGCGGTAGCCGGGACGGACGCCTCTCTCACGTTCATCACGGCTCAACGTTCCCACCTCGCGCACACCGTTCTTCTGATCTGATCCCGCGCTCCGTCTTCGACCTGTCATAGACGGCACCGCGCCGGAGATCCGCGTCTCCAGGTGCGAAGCCGTCCGTGCGCTTCGATCCTCGATAACCCTCCCGTACGCGGACCGTGCGGGCGACACTGGAGTGCGACCGATGCGGATCTCTACGGTGATCTCTGTCGTCTGGCTGATCTCTCAGTCGACGGCGCTAGCTGGTCCGTCACAGGGGCCGGCGGCGGCTCTTCCGGCCGGGGACGGCAGCGCGAGGCTGACCCTTCCGCGGACCGGCGGCCAGGACACGAGCAGCGGCGCCCGGCCGCTGTCTGTCCAGGATGCGCTCGACCAAGCGCTGGCGCGCAACCCTCGCCTCATCGCGCTGCGCCGTCAGTTCGAGGCGATGCAGCTGCGGCCGGCTCAGGCTCGCGCCCTGATGCCGCCGAGCTTCGAGGCGCAGATCTGGCAATGGCCCGTCGATACCCTGAACCCACTCAACACCAATATGTATATGTTCACCATCGGTCAAGCGCTGCCGGGTCGGGGCAAACGGGCACTCAGGGCGACGGTCGCCGAGAAGGATGCCGAGCTGTCTCTGGCGGCGATCGCCGTCGAGGCCCGAGACGTGATCGACGAGGTGAAGCGGGTCTACGCCGACCTCTCTCTCGCGCGTCGTGAGGTCGAGATCCATCACGGGACGGCCGACCTGCTGCGACAGTTCGCGGACGTGTCGGAAGCGAAGTACGTCACGGCCCGGGGCTCACAGCAAGACGTGCTCAAGGCGGTGGTCGAGTTGTCGAGATTGCACGAGCACCTGGTGACACTCGACGAACGGGAGCGCCTGGCGCTGGCTCGCCTCAACACACTGCTCGATCGGCCGACCGAATCACCGGTGGGCCACCTGGCGGACCCGCGGGAGGACGGCACGCTGCCGGCGCTCGCCACGCTGCAACGGCTGGCCATCGACCACCAGCCGTCCCTTCTAGCGGCGCGCCTCGCGATCGAGCACACAGAGGCCCGTGTCGCGGCGGAGCGACAGGAGCACAAGCCGGACTTTTTCGTGAAGGGCGGCTACATGCTGATGCCGGGTCAGTCGGACTCGTGGACGGCCATGGCGGGCGTGACCTGGCCCGATGCGCCCTGGTCTCGTCCGGGCCTCGACGCTCGGGTGGCGGAAGCGGTCGCCGACCGGGCCACCGCCCGCGCGCGGTTGTCCGAGGTCGAGAACGCCATTCGCCTCGCCGTGCACGAGTCCTATGTGCGAGCGAACGCCGCACAAGAGCGGGCGGCCCTGCTGCGCACCAGTATTGTGCCCTTGACCGAGCAGGTGGTGGCCGTCTCCCGCGTTGCCTACGAGGCGGACCAGGGAGACTTTCTGACCCTGATCGACAACCAGCGCGTGCTGCTCGACACCCAACTGGCCTACGACAGCGCCCTGAGCGACCTCGAACAGGCCCGGGCTGACCTGGAACGGGCCGTCGGCACCGTTCTTCCTCCAGGCTCGGCGCACGGCGTGGAACCGGGAGTCAAGGAGTTGGTACAACGATGACCAAGACCTCACGGAACACGCTGATCATGCTGGTCGTGGCCGGCGTCGTGGTTGGCTCCCTCGCGGCGACGGCCTACGCGTTCCGTGCGCGTCTGGCCGAGACGGCGCTGGTCGCCACGCTCTTCGAGCGGGTTGGATGGCGGACGGCCGTCGCCCCGATCGACGCGGCGTACTGGACCTGCCCCATGCACCCGGAGGTACACGAGCATGGTCCCGGGGCGTGCCCCATCTGTGGCATGGCGCTCCAGGCGGTCGCGGGCGAGACCGGCGGGACGGCGATGGGCGACATGCCCGGCATGGCGTCGCCAGCCCGCGAGGCCGAGAGTGCGGCCAACAGCGCGCCCCTCGCCCGTGCGGAAATCAACATCGATTCGCGGCGGCAGCAGCTCATTGGAGTGCGGACGGCGCCTGTGGAACGGCGGGCCGTGACACAACCGATCCGGGCCGTCGGCACGGTGCGCTACGACGAGACCCGGCTGGCGGACATCAACGTCAAGGTCGACGGCTGGATCGAGGAGCTCTACGTCGACTACACGGGACAGTTCGTCGAGGTGGGCCAGCCGCTCTTCACCCTGTACAGCCAGGAACTGCTCACAACGCAGCAAGAGTATCTGCTCGCGCTGGAAAGCCGCGACCGACTCCAGAATTCACAGATCGCCGACGCCCGCCTCTATGCGGACCGTTTGGTGGATGCCGCGCGCCAGCGGCTGGCGCTGTGGGACCTGCCGCCTGAGGCGTTGCAGGGTCTCGAAGAGGGGCGCGAACCCAGCCGCACGATGCCGTTTCGATCACCGGTGACCGGGTTTGTCATCGAAAAACAGGCCACCCAAGGCCAACACGTGTCGGCCGGCGAGAGTCTGTACACGGTGGCGGACCTGTCGGAGGTCTGGGTGGAGGCGGACCTGTATGAGGAAGAGCTGTCGCTGGTCAACGAAGGCGCGCACGCCAGGGTGAGTGTGGCCGCCTATCCGGGCGAGACGGTCCAGGGGCGGGTGATTTACATCTACCCGTTCGTGGAAGAACAGACGCGTACCGTGCGAGTGCGGATCGCGCTCCCAAACCCACGCGGACGGCTCAAGCCCGGTATGTATGCCGATGTGGCGCTCGACCTGGCGCTCGGCGACAGCGTTGTCGTACCGACCAACGCGCTGCTCGATTCGGGCGCCGAACAGCACGTCTTCGTCTCGCACGGCGACGGCTACTTCGAGCCACGCCCGGTGGTGGTCGGCCGCCGGCTCGGCGACTCGATTCAGATCCTCAAGGGGCTCGAAGGCGGTGAGATCGTAGCCACAAGTGCCACGTTCTTCATCGACTCGGAGAGCCAGCTGCGTGCGGCCCTCCAAGGATATGAATCGGTACCACGAGCGGCGGACGGAACCGCCCGCGAGCGGCTGGACATCAGCTTCCGGAGTGACCCGGACCCGCCACGCCGCGGCGAGAACGTACTCGAGGTGGCCGTGCTCGACCCGTCCGGGCAACCGCTCACCGACGCCACGGTCTCGGTCCTGTTCTACATGGCGGCCATGCCGACGATGAACATGCCGGCCATGCAGAGCAACGCCACGCTGGCGCACCAGGGGGGCGGTGTCTACCGAGGCGAAGGTGAAATCTTGACCGCGGGGCGTTGGGACGTCACGGTGCAGGTCGACCGGAGCGGGCAGCGACTCGACGGCCAAGTGTTCACGGTCGTGGCTCGCTAGGAATCATCACATGATCGAACGAATCATCGACTGGTGCGCGTCGAACCGCTTTCTGGTGTTCATCGGCACCGCGGTCCTGGTGGTCTGGGGTCTCTGGGCGATGAGCTCGACACCGCTTGACGCGGTACCCGATATCTCCGATGTCCAGGTGATCGTCTCGACCGAGTGGATGGGACGCAGTCCGGACCTGATCGAAGACCAGATCACCTATCCCCTCGTCACGGCACTCATCTCGACACCAGGGGTGCGGACCGTCCGCGGGTTCACCGACTTCGGCATCTCGTATGTCTACGTCATCTTCGAGGACGGCACCGACATGTACTGGGCGCGCAGCCGCGTCGTCGAGTATCTCCAAGGAATTCGGGGACAGCTGCCCGACGGGGTGAACCCGGTGATCGGGCCGGACGCGACCGGGGTCGGGTGGGTGTTCGAGTATGCCCTGGTCGACGAGTCAGGCCAGCACGACCTGGCCGAACTGCGCGGCTTCCAGGACTGGTATCTCCGTTACTGGCTGGCCAGTGTGCCCGGTGTGGCGGAAGTCGCGAGCATCGGCGGGTTCGTCAAGCAGTATCAGGTCAATCTCGACCCGAACAAGCTGGCGGCGTCCGATCTCGCGGTGGGAGACGTGGTCCGGGCCGTCAAAGCCAGCAACAACGACGTGGAAGGGAGGCTGCTGGAGTTTGGCGGCCGCGAGTACATGGTGCGGGGCCGCGGGTATCTGGCGTCGGCGAACGACATCGCTGACATCTCCCTGGGCGCCGACTCGCGCGGCACCCCGATCCGTGTGGCCGACGTGGGCGAGGTGCGTCTGGGACCGGACATTCGTCGCGGCGTCGCGGAACTCGACGGCAAGGGCGAAGTGGTTGGCGGCATCGTCATCGTCCGGTATGGCGAGAACGCGCTCGCGGTCATCGACCGCGTGAAAGCGAAGCTCGTTGAGGTGGCGGGAGCCTTGCCGCCCGGCGTCCAGGTGGTGCCAACCTACGACCGGTCCAGTCTCATCCGGGAGTCCATCGGCACCTTGAGCCGCACGCTCATTGAGGAGGCGGTGGTCGTCTCGCTGGTCATCGTCGTCTTCCTGTTTCACTTCCGGTCGGCGCTCGTTCCCATCCTGACGCTGCCGATCGCGGTGGTCGCCGCGTTCATTCCGATGTATCACTTCGGCGTCAGTTCCAACATCATGTCGCTCGGCGGGATCGCGCTCGCCATCGGCGTGCTGGTCGACGCGTCGATCGTCATGGTGGAAAACGCGTATCGGCACGTCTCCGAGACCACCGCCTCCTACGAGGAACAACCCCGCATCATCCTGGCCGCCGCCAAGCAGGTGGGACGGCCCATCCTGTTCTCGCTGGCCATCATCATTGTCTCGTTCGTGCCGGTGTTCCTGCTCGAGGCGCAGGAGGGACGGATGTTCCGGCCGCTGGCGTTCACCAAGACGTCCGCCATGGTGTTCGCGTCGCTGCTGTCGATCACGCTCGTCCCGGTCTTGATGACCGTGTTCATTCGCGGTCGCCGGCTCACGCCGGAGTCGGCCAATCCGGTCGCCCGTTTCTTCACATGGTTCTACGCGCCGCTGCTTCGGCTGGCGCTCCGCTGGCGCTGGCTGGCGCTCGCGGTCAACTTCGCGGTCGTGCCGCTGACGGTGCCGCTGATCTTCACCATCGGCAGCGAGTTCATGCCGCCCCTCTACGAAGGGTCGATGCTCTATATGCCGACCGCCCCGCCGGGGATGTCCGTGGGAGAAGCGACCCGGGTGCT
Source organism: uncultured Acidobacteriota bacterium (assembly GCA_937888665.1). Taxonomy (GTDB): domain Bacteria; phylum Acidobacteriota; class Vicinamibacteria; order Vicinamibacterales; family UBA8438; genus UBA8438. The sequence continues at coordinate 1,416 of CALBET010000160.1, read as the reverse complement.
CCAGGTGCAGGACAAGCTGTTGCGGAAGTTCCCCGAGGTGGAGCGGGTCTTCGGCACCGTCGGGCGCGCGACGACCTCGACCGACAACTCACCGATGGGTATGGTCAACACCACGGTGACCCTCAAACCGAAGACTGAGTGGCGGCCCGGTCTGACCACCGAGGCGCTCCAGAGCGAGATGGATGCGGCCCTGCAGTTTCCCGGCTTTCCCAACGTCTGGACCCAGCCAATCAGGAACCGCCTCGACATGCTGTTGACCGGCATCAAGACCCCGGTGGGCATCAAGATCTTTGGCGCCGATCTCGCCGTCATTCAACGGGTGGGCGAGGACATCGAACGCCTTCTCCAGGACGTCCCCGGAACCCGGAGCGTCTATGCCGAGCGGGTCAATCAGGGCTACTTTACCGACATCGAGGTCGACCGCCACGCCATCGCGCGCCACGGCCTCACGATGGAAGGCGTCCAGGACGTCATCCAATCGGCCCTCGGGGGCCAGAACGTCACGCGGACCATCGAGGGACGTGAACGTTACCCGGTCAACGTCCGCTACGCTCGGGCGTTCCGCGAAGATCTGCCGGCGATCGAGCGGGTGCTCGTCCGCACGCCGAAGGGCGCGCAGGTCCCCCTCGGACAACTGGCGGACGTGCGTTTCTCGGCGGGCCCCGCGATGATCCGGGATGAAGACGGGCAGCTGGCCGGATATGTGTATGTGGACACCGCGACTACCGACATCGGCGGCTGTGTCGACAGCGCTCGGGCGACGCTCGACGAACGGCTCGAGCTCCCCGCGGGCTACACGCTGGCCTGGACGGGCCAATACGAGTTCCAGGTGCGCGCACGCGAGCGGCTGCAGGTCCTGATCCCGATCGTGTTCTTCCTCATCTTCACGCTGCTCTACATGACCTTCAACTCGGTGTCGGAGGCGGTCGTCGTGATGCTGTCGGTGGTCTACGCGATGACCGGTGGTGTCGTGCTCCAGTGGTGGCTCGGCTACAACTTTTCGGTGGCGGTCTGGGTGGGGTATATCGCGCTGTACGGCATCGCGGTGCAAACCGGCGTCGTCATGGTGGTGTATCTGCATGAGGCGCTCGACCGGCGGCTACGAGAGGATGAACCGCTGACCGAGGAGGATCTCCGGCAAGTGACGATGGACGGGTCCGTGCTGCGTCTGCGCCCGAAGCTGATGACCGTAGGCGTCACGCTGGCGGCGCTCCTCCCCATCATGTGGAGCACGGGCATCGGGTCTGACGTGATGAAGCCGATGGCGGCGCCGATCATCGGGGGGATGGTCACCTCGACCGTGCACGTACTCGTGATTACGCCGGTCATCTTCTACATGATGAAGCGGCGGGCGCTCAGGCGAGGCGGGCTACGGCCGTGGCAACAGGTGCCGTGAATCTGTTCATGGCGCCCTGG
>CALBET010000159.1 GCA_937888665.1 uncultured Acidobacteriota bacterium | reverse complement strand
ACAGATAATGTACGACTCCGGCGACGGCCGCCGCATACACCAACCGGTGCAGCCGCCGCCAGCGCTGGCCTCCGAGTCGACGAATCATGCCTGTGGTCGACGTGAGCGCCAACGGCACCAGCAGCACGAATCCGGCAAAGCCGGCCGTGATGAAACGCCGCTCCACGATGTCATCGAGAATCAGGTCGAACGCGAAGAAGAAGTCCAACACGAGATAGGTGCTCAGATGGAGCACCGCGTAGAAGAACGCGAACAGCCCGACCATGCGTCGATAGGACGCCAGCGCTGACCAGCCCAGCACCCGCCGCAGCGGCGTGATGGCGAGCGCCACCAGCAGGAACCGCAGCGTCCAGTCTCCGGTCCGATGGGTGATGTCCTCGATCGGGTTTGCGGTGAGCCCGCCGCTAACCCCCCGCCAGATCAGCAGGATGAGCGGCACGAGACACACCACGAACACCCACGGCTTGATGCGGCGTACCGTCATCTGATCTCGCCCCACGGGCACACCACCGAACCGCGTGCTTAGTAGTTCTCCGCCAGATCCATGCCGTCGTACAGGCTGGCCACCTGGTCGGCGTAGCCATTGAACGGCTCGGTTCGGATCCGGAAAAAACTACCGATCCGGCGCTCGCTCGCCTGGCTCCAGCGAGGATGACTCACGTCGGGGTTCACGTTTGAGTAGAACCCGTACTCGCTCGGAATCGACACGTTCCAGGAGTTCCTGGGCTGCTCTTCCACGAACTCCATTTTGACGATCGACTTGATGCTCTTGAACCCGTACTTCCAGGGCACCACCAGCCGGAGGGGCGCGCCTTGCTGATTCAGAAGGGTTTTCCCGTACATCCCGACCGCGAGGATGGCGAGTGGGTGCATCGCCTCGTCCATCCGCAGGCCCTCGACATACGGCCATTGGAGCGACCGGGCACGCTGCCCACGCATCTCCTCAGGGCGATACAACGTCTCGAACTTGACGTATTTCGCCTTCGAGGTCGGCTCGAACCGTTTGATGACGTCGCCCAGTGGAATCCCGACCCACGGCACCACCATCGACCAAGCCTCGACACACCGGAGGCGGTAGATACGCTCCTCCAGCGCGTGGGGTCGGAGCAAGTCCTCGATCGCGACGTCCGCGGCAGGCTTGTTCATTTCGCCCTCGACGCGGACCGACCACGGGTCGATGGACATCTCGTGGGCGTAACGGGCCGGGTCCTCTTTACCGGTTCCGAACTCGTAGAAATTGTTGTAGCTGGTGATGTCCTCGTAGGAGTTGGGCTCGTCGTCCGTGCTGAGCGGCGATTTGCGCAGACCCGGAATTGGCTCCTGGGCCTGCAGCGTTCCCCCGTAACGTCCAAGCACGGTCCCGCCGGCGACCGCCCCGGCCACGGCGCCTGAGGCCGCCTGAATAAATTGTCGGCGATTGCGATACACCCGCTCCGGCGTGATTTCCGACGAGCGAATGTCTGGCGCTTGCTTGATCAGCATCTGGTATCTCCCCGCATCAGCGTCTGGGGCCGGCGAATCGACGAGCCACGCCCCTGCTCATGGTCTACCCGCCGACTGGACGTTGTCAATGTCGGTCGCGGCCGCTCACTGACACCGGGTCAGTCCGCGGTGAGGTCGAGAAAGTCGGCCAGCTCCCGCCACACCCGATCGAGACTCGCCGTCAACTGATGATCGTCGTCGAGCAGCGTCAGGCGCACATGCGCTCGACCCGCCGCAAAGCGTTCGACCATCTCGGGCGCCACGACGTGGTCCTGCCGGCCCTGCAGAATCAGCGTCGGCAGCGTCGTGGTGGTCGAAAAACTGTCGTAGTGCTGGGCATCGGCGTACAGGTCGTAATGGACGTCCCGCCGGCGCCCCTCGGCGTAGTGCTCTACCTCGAGCCGGTTGGTCACCCGCCACCGCTCAAGCCCATCCGGGCCCACTCCGGTCATGCCGTGGTGGCCGAAATCGAGCGCGGGCGCCAGCAACACCAATCGTGTGACCGCATGCGGCCCGTCGTCGCGACCCGACCGTTCCCCGCGTTCAGCCTGACGTTGGGCGACGTGCAGCGCCACAAACGCACCCAGGCTCGAACCGACGAGCACGACCGGCGCCGGTAACGTGACGACAAGCGCCTCAACCTGGCCCACCATTCGCGACACCGTCAACGTGCCGAAGTCCGGCTCATTGAGATCGGGACAGTGGACGCTCACGCCCGATCGCACCAGGCGCTCGCCCAACCAGCGGGCCTTCGATGAGCCCGGCGAAGATGCGAACCCGTGAAGATAGATGACGTGCATGGGGCAGGAGCCGCTGCGCTCACAGCCGGGTCGTGCAGCCCGGCCGACAGCGACACGCGATCTCTTTGTCGCCCTCAGTGTGGTAGTCGTAGGTCAGTTCGTCGCCCGCCTTCACGCTCTTGCCGGCGATGACCCAGATGGTGCCGTCGATAATATTGCTGTAACAGTTGGGCTTGCACGAGTGGTTGATGAACCGCGCGACATTCCCGTTCACGTTCGCGTCGATCACCCATCTCTGATTCACGCGGAAACACCAGATCTCACCGCGACTGAGATATCGGTCCTCGCGGTCGGCACTTTCCTTCGAGGAGATCTTCTCCCCCTCGTATCTGATGATCCGCTTGTTCTTGTTGATGTCCTCAAGCGCGAACACCCCCCAGCCGTGCAACTTGGAACGCTTGCGGCGTATCCGAGGCAGATATATGGCACCCAATCTCGTGTCCCCTGTCTCTCTCGTGCTCTGGCGTCCGGCTTCGCGACGACGAGGCGGCCGTCAGGCTCGCGCGCAATCCAAAACCGCAGCATCATAGCAGCCACCCACGAGGGCCACCAGACGCGCGCCGTACAATAGCGACCGTGACGACCCCGTGCCAGGAGCCGCAACCGGTATTGCTTCGGCGCGGCATCGAGCAGTTCAACCGCGGCGAATTTTTCGAACAGCACGAAACCCTGGAGGACCTCTGGCGCGAAGAGTCACGCCCGATCCGCACCCTGTATCAGGGCATCTTGCAGATCGGCGTCGCGATGTATCACATTCAACGGGGCAACCACCACGGCGCGGTCTACATGCTGACCCGAGGCAGCACCTACCTTCGACCGTTCGCCCCCGCTTGCCAGGGCGTGGACGTGGCGGACCTGTTGAACCGAGCCGCCCTCGCGCTGGAAGCGGTGGAACGCCTGGGCCCAGAACGGCTCGACGCCTTCGATTGGTCCCTGGCGCCCCAGGTCCGTGGAGTCGACCATCCACGGGCCTCGCCGGCCTGACGGCCTGCCCCACAGAACCAACCGCGGTGGGATCTCCGGGTTGTAGTCCCCGGTGCATTGGAGCGGCGCGGCAAGCCGCCGATCTCGGTGTGGACCGTCGATTCAGGACGGTTGGTATACTCGGCGGCATGAGCCCCGCCCCGAGATTCACCGACCAATCCGTGAAGTTCCTACGCGCGGTGAAGCGTCACAACACTCGCGAGTGGTTCACCGCGCACAAGGACGACTACGACGCCCACGTCCGCGCACCCATGCTCGCGGTCATCGAACGGCTCG